>JBBSMH010000228.1:0-3807 GCA_038233275.1 Sphingomonadales bacterium
AACCCACCGGCCGGATGATCCTTCCGGCATTCGGAGCCTATACCGGGGGCATGAATGCCGCCGATCCGGCGATCCTCAAGGCATTGCAACCGGCGCGCGAAATCGACGCGGTGGTGCCCGCAGGCGGCAGGCTGGCGACTTTCCCTCTCTGGCGCAGCGCGGCGTAACTGCATCGCCGCGAGGGGAATCTCGGCGAAACCGAGCAAATCCCCTTCCGTTACGGATGAACAGCGCCTATCTGCGCCCATCGACACTCACAAACCAGGCCACAGGAGACCACCCCATAGCCCGTCCACCCCGTCGTTCCATGCAACCGCCGGTCAAGAGCGGCCCGCGCTACGACAATTTCATCCAGAGCGACAAGGTTCGCGTCATCGACGATAACGGTGAGAACCTTGGCGTCATGTTCACCAGCGAAGCGATGGAACAGGCCAACCAACTCGGCCTCAACCTCGTCGAAGTCAGTCCCAACGCGGACCCGCCGGTGGCCAAGTTCCTCGACGTCGGCAAACATCGCTACGAAGCGCAGAAGAAAGCCAACCTTGCGCGCAAGACGCAAAAGACTCAGGACATCAAAGAAATAAAGATGCGCCCGAACATCGACACGCACGATTACGATGTGAAGATGCGGAACATGAACAAGTTCATCGAACAGGGCGACAAGGTCAAGGTCACGCTGCGGTTTCGGGGGCGCGAGATGGCGCACCAGGAACTGGGCATCGATCTGCTCAACCGTGTGCGCGACGATATGGAGGAAACCGCCAAGGTCGAGGCGTTCCCCCGGCTTGAAGGACGGCAGATGATCATGGTCTTGGCGCCCAAATAGCGCCAAGCACCGCGATTTTTAGCGGTTTATTCTGAAATCAAGCAGCGTGAAGCGCGCGGGCGCGGTCGCATAGACCCCGTGCCCGCGGCCTTGCTTGTGGCCCATCACGAAGCCCACCCGCTGAGTCTCGTTAAGAGCCGAGGCGAAATAGTCAGGGTTTTCGGCCGAGCGCCTGAAACCGACCGAGTGCCAGCGTCCGTCGAGAGGCATGGTCGCCTCGAACGTGCCCGACTTCAGTTCGATCATCGTCTCGTCGGGCGAGTACCAGCGGTAATGCTCGTATTGCCGCTTCGCCGACCAATTGTCGCCGCTCCGCTGGAAATAGAGCGAGAGATAGGCTTTCATGCTCGGATCCTGCTGCGGCAGGAAACGCGTGCCCCGGGGCGCGTCGATACGATAGCGGATGGTAAGGCTCTTCGCGCCCCGCAATGACCCGGGATTGAAGGTCATGTAATGCACATGCCCGTAATTGTCGGGTACGCTGGGAAATTCGAAGCTCGGTCCTTCCCGCGTCATCTGAGGGCGCAGCGGCATGTTGACCGAATAGTTGCGCCCCTTGATGATTGGACCAATCTCCCATGACTGTGCGCCGGGAGCGGCGGCCTGCGTGGGACCGGTCAGGATGGCGGCTCCGCCCAGCGCGAGCGCGGTGGAGGCGGAGATGGCGAGCAATTTTCTCATGCCCTGCCAATACCCCACCTCCGCTGACACCAAGCTGAAACCTCCGTTCGGTCGCCAGACAGCTTTCGCTACCGCCCGATATGCTGGTCGAGAAACTCCAGATAGGCTTCCGAGGCAGTAATCCGGTTGGCCTTGCTACGGAAACCGTGCCCCTCGTCCGGAAAGAGTACGTATTCGACCGGCACTTTGTTGGCGCGTACGGCCGCGACCAGCTCGTCGCTTTCGACCTGTAGCACCCGGGGATCGTTCGCCCCCTGGACCACCAGCATGGGCCTTGCGATCTTGTCCGCATGGAACAGCGGAGAGATTGCGCGCAAACGCTCCTCCTCCGTGGCGGGATCCCCCAACTCGTCATATAGCGCCAGCCGGTTCGCGCCCCACCACGCTGGGATCGACTTGAGGGTCCGGACCCAATTCGTCACGCCGAAAATGTTGATTCCTGCTTCGAACACTTGCGGATGAAAGGCGAGAGCGGCGGCGGTCATGTAACCCCCGTACGACCCGCCGGCGATGGCGATGCGGTCGTCCGCTACCCAATCCAGCCCCTGGAGAAAATCCTTCGAGGCGACGACATCGCGCAAATCCGCATCGCCGTGCTTGCGATCGTCCATGTGGAAGAAGGTCTTGCCGTAACCGGACGAACCGCGGTTGTTGATCGCGTAGACCGCATAGCCATTGTTCACCAGGTGCTGGATCGTGGGGTTGTATCCGCGCCGGCTCTGTCCCCCGGGACCGCCATGGACCCACACGATGGCCGGCGCGGGATCGGCGGCGCTCGCGCTCTTGGGGCGATAGAGGATGCCGGGGATCTCCACGCCGTCGTAGCTTTTGAACCGGGCGACGCTGGCGGTCACGAGATCGTCCTCGTCTATGGCCGGATTGAGCGCGCTGGTCAGCCGTCGCGCCTGCCCGCTGGCGAGCTCCGCCACATAGATGTCTGCTGGCGACGTGTCGGAGGAAAGCGTGAAGGCGATGGTCTTTTCGTCGGGCGAGAACCGGATGCTGCCGAGGTCTCCATCGGGCAATCCCGACAGCCTCACCGGCCGGCCCGTTTGCTGGTCGAGCAAAGTGACGGCCGTTTGTGCATCCTCGTTGATCGCGTTCACACGATAGCGACCGTTGGGCGAGAACTGGACGAAGCTGACGTCCCAGTCGTCCTTCAGATATTCCGCCGTCGCTCCCGTAGCCAGATCGTATGTCCACGCCTGGTTGTGTTCTCCGTGAGCATTGGTGGCATAGACAAGTTTCGTATTGTCGCGGGAGAAGGCGTAGCTTCCGTGACTGACATTGCCTTGGTGCGGGGTGATGTGTCTCGGCGCGGTGTCGGCGCTCTGGAGATCGATCAGGTAGAGATCGCTGTCGGCGCTGGAATTGCTCTTGGAGAGGACAAGCCAGCGTCCGTCGCCCGAAATTTCGCCCGGGTAATATTCGCCCGAATTCTCGAAGATCAATTCGCGCGAATAATCGCCCGCGTCATAGGCATAAAGGTCGATCGCCGCCGCGTCGCGCTCGTTGGAAGCGACGTAGAAGGTCTTGCCGTCGTCGCTCCAGCCCGCGAAGCCCGCCTTCAGATTTTCGCCCGGGGTCAGATCGCGGACCGTCCCGTCCTCCTCCCGCACATAAAGATGGTCGAGTTCGTCACCCCCGCTGTCCGAAGCGTAGAGGACACGGTCATCCCGTGGAAAGAAACTCGCGGCGAATACGGCGTTGCTGGCCGAGGATGTTAATGGAACCGGCTTGCTGCCCGCGAGCGGCAGGAGATAGGCATTGAAAACGCCGGACTCGTCGCTGTGAATCAGGACATGGCTGCCATCGGGCGAGAAGTTGTAGCCGCCCGGCGAGGCGAGGCCGAAACTGGTCGAATCATAGAACTGCGCCGCAGTGTAGCTTTCGCTTTCCGGCGCAGCCGTGTCCGCCGTGCCCGGATGCGGATGGGCCGTCAGCGGGACGGCCAGCGCGAGGGCGCAAGCGCCCAGCGAAAGGCGGATGGTGAGTTTCATGTTGCGATTCTCCCTGTATCATCTATATAACACACCCGGTTAGGCGGTTCGCGCCTGTCTGGCAATCCCTGAAAGAGCTGGCGCAAAAGCCGTTGGTCGAACGAGAAAATCCGCTGGCCGATAAGACGAGGTTAAGTCGCGGGCGGGTTGTAGGGGAGTCTAGATGGATTCCATTCAGTCGAAGGGTGGCGGGACGATGTTGAAAACACTTGGGATGGCCTCGGTGGCGCTCACTGCGGTGATGGGCACGCCACTTGCGGCGCAGAACGGCGCGACTCTCGCCGACAAGGCGGCGGCCGC
>JBBSMH010000229.1:0-3797 GCA_038233275.1 Sphingomonadales bacterium
CCGATGGCCCAATCGAAGCTAAAATCCCGCACGACTGGATTGACGAAATTTGGTCTTCGGCAGCCGAGCCGGGCTTGGCACTCGTGACAGAGAAGGGCGCGACCTTCGCAATCGGCCCATTCTGTCCGCGCGGCACCGGCCACCACTCCGCGCACGATGGCGACATCATCTCGCCCATGCCGGGCAAGGTGATTGCGGTCGATGTGGCCGAGGGCGACACTGTCTCTGCAGGCCAGCGCCTGATGGTGCTCGAGGCGATGAAGATGGAGCACGCGCTCACCGCGCCGTTCGACGGGACTGTCACCGAGCTTTCCGCCAGCGAAGGCGCGCAAGTGCAGGTCGAGACGCTGCTGGCGGTCGTGGAGCCTGCGAGCGAGGATTAATCCGTTTCAGGCACCGGCACGCCGAACAACTCGCCCTTTTCGCTGAACAGCACGAAGGCCAGGCTCAGCAGCGCGGTCACCAGCAGGGCGAGCGCGAGCGGGCGAGCGGTCCCGTCATAGGAATAGCCGATGAAAGCGCCCAGCGCCGCTCCGGTGGTCAGCCGCAAGAAGCTCTGCGCCGAGCTGGCCGCGCCCGCGATATGACGGAACGGCTGCATCGCGATCGATCCGAAATTGGCCCCGATGAAGCCGAGCAGTGCCATGTTCGCCGCCATCAGCGGCACGAAGGTCCACAGCGTCTCCCCCGGCCGGCTGGCGAACCACAATTGCGCCGCGGCGACCGCAATGAAGACGAACAGCGCGGCATGGCTCACCCGCCGCGCGCCGAAGCGTTCGACGATGCGGCTGTTCGACCAATTGGCGAGCGCCATGCAGCCCGCGCAGATAGCGAAGATCAGCGGAAAATTGTCGCCCGCGCCGAAAGCCTCGCCGATCAGCTGCTGGCTGGAATTGATGAAACCGAACAGCCCGCCGAAAACCAGCGCGCTGCCGAGCGTGTAGCCGATCGTCTCGCGCAAAGTCACCGCGCTCGCCATGTTGCGCGCGATCAGGGGAACCCGGATGTCCTGCCGGTCGCCCTCATGCAGCGTCTCGGGCAGGCGGAACCAGACCCAGGCGCTCATCGAAACGCCCAGGACCGCCATCGAGACGAAGATCCAGCGCCAGTCGCCGAAGACCATCAGCACGCCTTGCCCGATGCTGGGCGCGATGGCGGGCACGAGCAGGAAGATGACGAAGATCAGGCTCATCATCCGCGCCATCTTGTCGCCGCCCACCCGGTCGCGGATGATCGCGGGCGGCAGCGCGATGATGCCTGCAGCTAAGAACCCCTGCGCCGCGCGCAGGATCACCAGCATGTCATAGCTGCTCGCCAGCGCGCAGGCGATCGAGAGGACGATGTAGAAGCCCAGCGCCACGAAAAGCACCGGCCGCCTGCCGAAACGGTCGGCGAAGGCGCCGGGAACAAGAGTGCCGAACCCGGCCGCGAGCAGATAGGCGCCGACGACGAACTGGCGGTCATTGCCGGGTGCGCCCAGATCGCTCGCCAGCGCGTCGAGGGCGGGGAGGATGGCGTCGATGCCGAAGGCATTGCAGGCCATCAGCAGCGCCATCATCCAGATCAGCTCGCGCTCGCCGATGCGCCGGCCGTGCGCGGCCTGCGCTGGAGGGCGTTCGCCGCCGGACAGAGGGTTTTTTCGCATTTGCACGCGCTGGCCAGTGGCGGACAAGGTTCCGCTTTGCAACCTGCCGCCCTATTGGCAGCCCATGAGCGTTGCGGACGACGATGACGGAGGTGGAGCGGCCGACGATGCAGGCGGCCTGCGCAAGATCATTCACGTCGATATGGATGCCTTCTTCGCCAGCGTCGAGCAGCGCGACAATCCCGAGCTGCGCGGAAAAGCAGTGGCGGTGGGCGGATCCGGCGGGCGCGGCGTGGTCGCGGCGGCAAGTTACGAGGCGCGCAAATTCGGGGTGAAGAGCGCGATGCCCTCGGTCACCGCGAAGCGGCTGTGCCCCGATCTGATCTTCTGCAAGGGCCGTTTCGACGCCTACCGCGAGGTTTCGCAGCAGATCCGCGCCATCTTTCGCCGGCATACCGAGCTGGTCGAGCCGCTGAGCCTCGACGAGGCCTATCTCGACGTGACCGAGGATCGGCTGGGAATTGGTTCGGCCACAAGGATAGCGCAGATGATCCGCCAGGAGATCAGGGCCGAGACGCGTCTCACCGCGAGTGCCGGAGTGAGCTACAACAAGTTCCTCGCCAAGCTCGCCAGCGACCAGAACAAGCCTGACGGGCTGTGCGTGATCAGGCCTGGAGAGGGCGCGCAATTCGTCGCGCAACTGCCGGTTCGCCGCTTCCATGGGGTTGGGCCGAGGGGAGCGGAGAAAATGGCCGGGCTGGGAATCACCACCGGTGCCGATCTGGCGGCGAAGGACATCACCTTCCTGCGCGCGCATTTCGGCAGTTTTGCCGATTATCTCTATCGCGCCGCGCGCGGCATCGACCTCAGGCCGGTGCGCGCCCACCGCATCCGCAAGTCGGTCGGCGGCGAGCGGACCTTCTCGGAGGATATCTCAAGCGGCCCCACGCTGCGCGAAACGCTGGCGGACGTCGTCGACATCGTCTGGACCAGGATCGAGGATAACGGAGCGAGAGGGCGGACGGTGACCCTGAAGATGAAGTTCACCGACTTTCGCATCGTCACTCGCGCGCAGACGCTCGACCGCGCAGTAGCCGACAAGGCGGAGTTCGCGCGGATCGGTCACGCGCTGCTCGACCAGGCACTGCCATTGCCGCTGCCGATCCGCCTGATGGGGCTGACCCTGTCCAAGCTGGAAGGTGCCGAGAAACTGGAAGAGGAGGAGCAGCGGCCCGATGGCCAGCTCTCGCTGCTATAGGCGCTTTGCGCCACCCCGCTGGGCTGCGAGCCAGAAGTCGAGCCGCGCCCGCGCCCGTGGCGAAAGCGGTTCGGGAAGCGAATGGCGCGGGAAGAACTTCGCCTCCACCACCTCCCGATGGTCGGGTTGCGGAAACTCGTCAGTGATGCAGGTCACCACATGCGCGGTGTGCGCGGAGCCGGACAGCGTCTCCTCGAAGCTTCCGACAGCTGCCACTGCGCTTGCCGGACAGCCCGTTTCCTCGCGCAATTCCCGCACGGCGGCGTCTTCTGGCGTCTCGCCGCGCCTCAACCCGCCGCCGGGAAACGCCCAGACTCTCGGCCCATAGCTATGGCGCACCAGAAGGAGCTTTCCTTCGATATCCTGTGCAATCATGGTGGCGCCTTCCAGCCGCGCGCCGCGCAGGACACGCCAGCGATGGCGCAGGCGATGCGCCAGCGGAAGCAGGAGACGATGCAGAAACGGGGGGAGAAAAGCGGAAAGCATGTCGCGGATGCAACGGCCGGGCAGTCATCGAGTTTCCGCCTTAGGCCCGGTCTTTGTCATCGGTTTATTCGACGGTCACAGCAATCCCCATACGCCCAGGGCGATGATCACGCCCATGAGCGTGATTGTGCTCGCAAGCACCAGGCGCAGGGTCCGCAGAGGGAGCTGCTCGAGCCCCTCGCCCATCGTCCAGCCCAGGGCCAGCGCCGCCGCCCCGCCGATGGCGCCGCCGATTGCCGCCAGCGCTGGCGAGCCCATAGCCGCGGCGATGGCGAAGATCAGCAGGCGCGGCCCGTCGCAGAACTGGCGCGCCAGCAGGACGATTACCGCCGCGCCGAGCGAGCGGGTCGGCTCGCGCAAGGGCTTGTCGCGTTGGGGCCATAACAGCTCGAGCGCCGCCAGCAGGAGCGCGATGGCAACCAGCATGGTCTCTGCAGAATCGGACAGCTGCCCTCCGATCAGCGCCCC
>JBBSMH010000230.1:0-3797 GCA_038233275.1 Sphingomonadales bacterium
AATCGGCACAAGCGATGCGAGCAGCAGGATCGCCATGACCGCGCGTTCAACCCGGTTGCGCGCGGTGAAATCGGGCTTCAGACGAAGGAATGCCCAGGCGCCGGCAAGAAACGCTATCAGCAGCGTCACCACGATCCCGATCAGATTGTAGCGCCCGATTGCCTCGCGGTAAGGCTCGACAAATTGCGTCGCCTGCTGGTTGAACACCGCAGGCGCCGCGCCTGTCGCGACCGCGCGAGCGTCATTGAGAATGGTCTGACGTTGAAATCCGAAAGCCGGAAGATCGGCCGCCCCGGGGGTGGAAAGCACATGCTGAGTGACCAGCCCCGGCGCGATCGCGCTCCAGAGAATCACGAACAGCGCCACAGGAATGACGATCCACAGGGCGACATACCAGCCGTGGTAGCTCGGCAGGCTGGCGAGTTGGGTGGTACCCGACTTGCGGAATCCCCACGCTCGCGCCCGCGCCGCCAACCATCCGGCAAGCCCGAGCCCGAGGGCCAGGAGGAGCAGGATGATCGGCGACATGCGTGCGTTCGATACCTTACTTCAGTTGCGCTGCATCGAGCGTCGTAAATTCGGTCGCTGCGCGCGCATTGGCGGCTCTCACGTCTTCAGGAGATGCCACCAGGCCCAGCCGCGCGAGCGGCCCATCCTTGCTCCACATCTGCGTCCATTGGGTCAGATATTGCTTGAGGCCCGGAATGGCGTCGAGATGCGCCTTCTTGACATAGACATACAGGGGCCGGGCCCCCGGATATTTGAAATTGGCGATGTTTTCGTAGGTCGGGTCCACGCCGTTCATGGGCAGCCCCTGCACCTTGTCAGCGTTTTCCTCAAGATAGGAGTAGCCGAAAACCCCGACGGCATTGGGATTGCTCCCGATCTTCTGCACGATCAGATTGTCCTGCTCACCCTGATCGACATATTTGCCGTCCGAACGGACTTCAGTGCACAGCTGATCGTACCGATCCTCGTCGCTCTCCTTCAGCGCCTTCATTTCGGCATTGGTGGTGCAGCCTGCTTCGAGCACGAGTTCCTTGAGCGCGTCGCGTGTGCCCGAAGTGGAGGGCGGGCCGTAGACCAGGATCGGCAGATCGGGGAGCGAGGGATCGACATCGCTCCAGGTCTGGTTGGTCTGCTCTTCGCCATAGGGATTGGCCGCAAGTGCCTCGTAGACGATCTTCGGCGTGAGGTTCATCCGGATACCGCCTTGGGCTGAGGAGAACACGATCCCGTCGAGGCCGACCTGCAGTTCGATAATGTCGGTCACGCCCTTTGTCCGGCAATCCTCGAATTCGCTGGCTTTCATACGGCGAGAGGCATTGGCCATGTCGGGGGTCTGCGGCCCGACGCCCGAACAGAACAGTTTGATGCCGCCGCCGGTGCCGGTCGATTCTATGATCGGGGACTTGATATCGGGGTTGGAGCGGGCGAGCGCTTCGGCAACGGCCTTGGCAAAGGGGTACAGGGTCGATGAACCGACCGCGCGGACCTGATCGCGGGTCGCCCCGGCCCCGCTATTCTCGCCGCACGCCGTCAGGGCGAGCGCGGATATTGCGGCGAGGGCGATGGTCTTGATCTTCGACATGGGTTTGTCCTCCGGTTATCCTAGAAGCGCATGAGCGCGGAATTGTTACGTCGTTGCGACACGGGTATGAATTTCGCCCCCCGCCTATCAAAAATCCACCTGCGCGCGGACCCCCAGAGCATCCACGACATAGGAAGTGTCGCCGCCCGCGGCGGGATGGACCGCGTCGGTGTAATCCATCCGGCCGTAGTTGAGCATGAAGCGAGTGTAGTCGGTCGGGGTCCAGATCGCGGACAGGCCGATGCCGTCCTGCTTGCCGCCGACGATCTCGGCGTTGTTCAGGTCGAGATAATCGTAACGCACGACGAGCTGGATAGCGCCGATGCCTCCTTCGCCCACGGGATTTTCCGGCTTCACCCGGTCGAAGGTTCCTTTCTTGTATCCGCGCGTGTCGCCGCCGGTCAGGAAAACGCCCGCTTCGGCATAACTGCCGAAAAAGGTCGGGTCGCTCAGCGCGCTTGGCCGCTCGACTGTCTGCCAGAAGCCTTCGGCAGCAGCATGGAACGGTCCACTGACTATCGCCGCCTCCACGCCCAAGCCGGTTTCGCTTTCCGCAGAGATATTGCCGGTGTTGACGAAGCGTTCATCGGTAAAATGGACAAAAGGCCGCTGGCGATAGCGCACATTATTGCCCGCCTCGTAATCGGCGAAGTGCACGGACCCGCCGAGATGGAGCTGCGCTACGCCCATTTTCGGCATGAACACCACCCGGCCATCCGCAGACCAGTTCCTGTTGGACAGATCTTCGACATTGTCGCTGAAGAACCCTCCCTGAACCAGCAGCGGGCCCGAATCGAATTGAGTCGAGACGCCGACCCGGCGCTCGAAGCCGAAAGCGTCGGTGAACGCGGCGCGCTCCATGAAGGAGGTAAAGCGGCTGCTGGTGAGCTCTTCCAGCCCCTGGAAGCTGTTGTGCTGGCCGACGCCAAACGTCAGGCCGCCGTCCCCGTAAGTCAGGATGGCATCGGCGACCTCGATATCATTCCCCGCGAAATCGACTTCGAATTTGTAGCCGAAGCCGCCGGGCATATCGCCCTCCACTCCCAGCCGAGCTCGGCGAACCTCACTGCCGAAACCGTCGGACCGGCCAGTCGAGTCGGGGGCATCGATCGCGCCTGCGTCCACCTGCAGCCGGCCGCGCGGCTTGAAGCTCCAACCGCCCTTGCCCTCGAATACCGGCGCGCCCTTCCAGGCTATCTTGGAATCCGGTTCCGTCGTCTCCTGTGCGGGTTGGGCCTTGTGCTCGGCGAGTTCGGCCATGACTTGCGCGAGATCGGCGGGTGTAGTCGGCGTGTCCTGAGCGCGCAGCGGAGCTGCCACGGCACAGCCTAATGCAATCCCGAGAAGGGCGACTAGCCTTGCGCTGCTCATCGTTACAGACCCCTTACAAGATGACGGTTCGGGGGCGCTCCTATGACCGCGGCGTTACAGCAATGTGACAAGGGACTGTGGCTGACGAGCAAGGTGTGGATGGAATGTGGATAATTGCGCGTTACACGGCAAACCGCGTTAGCTGGCGAGGGGCAGAATTATCTCTATGCAGGTTCCTTCTCCCAGTTCGCTTTCTATGGATAGCCGCCCGCGATGCCGTTCGACGATGTGCTTGACGATGGCGAGGCCGAGGCCCGTCCCACCTGACGCCCTGCTGCGCCCCGGGTCGGTGCGGTAGAAACGCCGCGTGAGATGCGGGATGTGCTCGGCGGCGATGCCCTCTCCCCGGTCCCTGACCGTAAGGCGGACGCGCTTTTCGCCCCGCGGCTGGAGACGGACAGTTACCGGCTGGTCCGTCGCGCCATATTTCAGCGCGTTATCGACCAAATTGCGGACCAGCTGCTCGATCTGCTGCGGATCCCCTGCGACGATATAATCGCCGTGCGATTCGAAATCGATCCGATCGGCCCGGTCGGGTCCGGCGGCGTCCCGGGCCGCGGATTCGACCAGCTTCGTAAGGTTGACCTCGCCAGCGGGAAGTTCGTGCTTTTCGGCCTCGATGCGCGAAAGCGACATGAGATCGCTGACCAGGCTTTGCAGACGCTTTGCCTCCTTGTGGATGGTGGCCAGGAATCGCTCAACGGTCTCGGGATCGATGTTCTCGACATCCTCGCGCAGTGTCTCGACATAGCCTATGATGGAGGCGAGCGGAGTGCGCAGCTCGTGGCTGGCGTTGGCGACGAAATCGGTGTGCGCCTGGCTGATATCCGCCTCG
>JBBSMH010000231.1:0-3777 GCA_038233275.1 Sphingomonadales bacterium
ACGCGCACGCCCGCTTCGAACGCGCACTGACGGCAAATCCGGGCGAGCCCGACCTGTGGCTGGGCAAGGCGCAGGCGCTCGATGTGGAGGGCGATGCGGCGGGCGCGCGCCGGATCATGGAACAGGTGGTGGCGCAAGCGCCAGGCTATCTCGAAGGGCTGAAATTCCTGGCCCAACTGCGTCTGGCCGCGGGGGAGGAGGATTTTGCCGCCCCCTATGCGGAGGCCGCCCAGAAGCTTCCCGCCGATCCCCGGATCCCCATGGCGCATACAGAGATCCTCGCAGGGCTCGATCATGCCGCGCGGGCGGCGCAGGTTGCGGCAGAGGCCGCGGAACGGTTTCCGGGCGAGCCGCTGTTCCGCTTCCTCGAAGCGGTTCACGCCGGCTCCGCAGGAGAGGACGACCGGGCCGAGACGATCTTCGCTTCGCTTGAGCTCGATACGCCGGAGCGGCACTTGCACGAGGCGCGCCATCGCATCCGGCGGGGCGAAGCCGAGCGTGCGGAGGCGTTGCTCGATGCGGTGAGCGAAGTCCGGCCCTGGAGCATCGAGGCTTGGGCGCTACGTGGGATCGCATGGCGGCTCACCGGCGACTGGCGCGCGCAATGGCTGCACGGGCAGGAGGGGCTGGTCCAGCGGTTGCCGTTGCGGGGGGCTGCGGACCTTCCATTGCGGGCCACCGCCCATTTGCGCGTGCTGCACGCCAATTCGCCGCTGCCGCTGGGCCAGTCGCTGCGCGGAGGCACGCAAACGCGCGGGATATTGTTCGATCGCCCCGATCCGGTGCTGGCGGAACTGCGCGAGGCCATTCTCCTGACGATCGAGGACTATCGCGAGCACCTCCCCCCGTACGACGAAGCCCACCCGCTGTTGCGCTACAGGAAGGACGACATGCAGCTTGCCGGATCGTGGTCCGTCAGACTGACCGGCGGCGGCGATCATCACACCGCCCACATCCATCCGCAGGGGATCGTCTCGTCGGCGTTGTACCTCGTGGTTCCTCCCGACAGCGCGGGCGAGCAACAAAGGGGCTGGCTCGAAGTCGGCCGACCGCCGCCCGATTTGCGGCTCGACCTGCCGCCGCTCGAGACGATCCGCCCCGAGCCCGGCTTTCTCGCGCTGTTCCCGAGCACGCTCTACCATGGTACGACGCCCTTCGGGGATGCCGAGCGGGTGACCGTCGCCTTCGATGCGGTGCCCCGGCAAGAGAGCCGTCATGAACGATAAGGGTCATCCCGACAGCGAGGCGTGGAGCGCCTTCTGGGCGCAGAACGCGCATGGCGGACGCGGTGCCGATAGCACCGGCTGCCTGCCGCAGCGCTGGGCCGCCATCGAGGAGGCACAGCGCGCGGTCTGGAGCGGCTTTGCCGAGGACCTGCCGAAAGGAGCGAGATTGCTGGACCTCGCAACGGGCGATGGGCGCATTCTGGGCTGGCTTGCCGCCGAACGAGACGATCTGTCACTGGTCGGTGTCGATCTGGCGCCGATCTTGCCGCCTTCCCCGGCCGGAGCGACAACGCAGGGCGGCGTGGCCATGGAAGACCTGCCTTTCGCGGACCGCAGCTTTGCTGCGGTGACCAGCCAGTTCGGCTTCGAATATGGGGACATCCCCCGTGTCGCGCGAGAGGTGGCGCGGGTGCTTCAGCCGAGCGGGCGAGTAGGGCTACTGGTCCACCGCGGCGACGGGCCGATCCTTGCACACAATCTTGCCCGCAAGGAACAGATCGAATGGGCGATTGCCGAACGGGCGACGATCGCGAAAGCGAAGTCGGTCCTCGCATCGGGCGGGGGTTTTCAGGCCGCGCACGACCAAGTCGCCCGAGTTGTTGCCGAGGGCGCGAAGCTGTATGGGCAGGGGTCCCCGGCATGGGAAATTCCCGAAGCGGTGAGGCGATCGATCGTGATGGGATCGCGCGCCGGAACGCAATCAGTGATCGAGACACTCGACGCGATCGCGTATCAGGCGAACAACGAGATCGGGAGGATCGATTCGCTCGCTCGCGCCTGCGCAGCCGCCGACGACCGGGATGCGCTATTGTCCGCGATGGCGGCGGCGGGCCTCCAATTGAAGAACGACAAGCCGATCGGCGAACGTTCAGGCCGCGCCTTTGCCGATTTCCTTGAGTTCGCTTAAGTGACCCAAGAATGAGCATGCTTCTCGACAGCGCCGAAGCCGCATTGCGAGCGGGCCGCGCCGGGGACGCACGAGCCGCTCTGGAGCGAGCGCTGGCGGAAGAGCTGCCGCCCAACGCAGCGGCCGAAGCAAATTCGATGCTCGGCCTTGCGATGTTGATGACGGGCGAGAAGGAAAAAGCCCTGGGGCCGCTCGAACGGGCCGTGAAGCTCGACCCAGCCGAGGGCATGTTTCGTTACAATCTCGCGCGCGGCCTCGAATTGATTGGCCGCCTCGACGAGGCGCTTGCCCAGCATCGTGAGGCGGTACGGCTTTCCCGGGGACAGGGCGAGTTGGTTCTCGCGCTGGTGCAGGCCCTCATTCGCGCCGAGCGATTTTCCGAAGCTGCGGAACAGATCGCTCCGCTCGCCTCCCAGCCCACAGCTTCCGCGGCAGTAATTCGCCTTCACGCCCAGTGTCTGCATGGCGCGGGCGATCTCCATGCGGCTATCGACATTGCGGAAAAGCTACGCCCCGCGGACATATCCACTGCCGACGCGCAGGGTCGCCAGGACGCGCTCCTGCTCGCAAGGCTCTATACCGGAGCCATGCTCTACGATCGCGCGGAGGAAATCGGTCGCGCCTTGCTCGCACGCGATCCCCGCGATGCCGAAGTGGCCGCTCTGCTGGCTCCACTGGCGCTATGGACGGAGGGACCGGAAGCGGCACGAGCGATCATCGACGGGGCCGTTGTGGACACCAACACAATTTCGCCCGAACTGCTGGTCCAGTTGCTCGGCTTCAACGATGCTCTGCCGGCGGCTGTTCTAGCGAAAGCCGAGGAAGTCGCGGAGCGCAAATCGCTTGCGGCGCAATCGCGTGCCAATTTGCTTCTGGCGCTCGCGCAATACTGGGGCAGAACGGGCGAGCCGGAACGCGCCTGGGCCCTTGCCGAACAAGGGAACGAGGCCGCGCCGCAACCCGAACCGGTGAATTGGCGCGGGTTGCTCGACACGCACCTTGCGCTCTATCGCGAGATCCGCCCGGCCAGCGTGCCCGTCGGTTCGACAGCGCATCTTTATCTGTGCGGCCCGCCGCGATCGGGGCAGTCGTTGATCCAATCGATCCTCGCAGCAGCTCCGGGAGTGACCTCGCTCGGGGAGCGCGGAGCCTTGCTCCGTCATCTCCTTTGGCGTGCCGAGGAGGTTTCCGCCATGCCGACAGCTCAGAAGCAGGCCTTGTACCAGGACCTCGCGGAAGCCGACCGCCGCGGTCTGGCTCGGCTGGTCGGCGAGACGGACATGCTCGTCGATAAAAATCCGTTCAATCTGGCGGTTGCCGGAAGCATCGCCCGCATTCACCCCACCGCCCGGTTCGCCGCAGTTCTGCGCGATCCTGGGGATGTCGCCGTGTCGATATATTTGCGCGGCTTTCCCTCGACATATGACTACGCGGCCAACTTCGGCCGGATCCTCGATTATCTCGATTTCGTTCTGCACGCGATCGAGGCTTGGCACCGCTCGGGTCTCGAAATTCGGTTGTTGGACCATGGGGCCATGGTAGCGGACCCTGCACACCATATGGCTCGTCTTTCCGAGTGGCTGGGGATCGAGTGGGATGAGGCGTATCTCGCGCCACAAAACCGGACGCAGCCGGTTCCTACAT
>JBBSMH010000232.1:0-3751 GCA_038233275.1 Sphingomonadales bacterium
CCGCGACGGCGTACTGGTCGACACCGGCGACCCCGAACGCAACAACCTCGTCGGTCACAATCTGCGCGCCTACATCGAGGACCTCGAAAAACGCATGCGCAACGCCGCCGCCGATCTCGAATTCGAGGAAGCCGGCCGGCTGCGCGACGAAATCAGGCGGCTGGAATCCGACGAACTCGGCCTGCCAGACGATCAGAAGAAGGCTCCGCTCGTGGGGCGTAGCAATGAAGGCAAGCCTGGTACGCGCAAGATGCGCTACGGCAAGACTCAGCGAAAGTAGGGGCGCTAGGCTGCCCCTGCCAATTCGCGGGATAATTGGGCCGACACCCACCGCCGGGCTTGCCCCTGCGGCACGCCCTGCGATAGCCATGCGCATGCTTCGCCTTCCGCTGCTCTTCTGCGCGCTTTTCCTGCTTCCCGTCGCCTGCAAGCCCCCAGCCGCGGACGATTACGTAGCGCGTGTGGGGATCGAGCGGCGCGAGGCGCCCTCCGAACCGATCGACAGCCCAAATACCGAAGGCGCCATCTGGGCGCGCAGCGGCGGCGGCAGCCGGATCATCTACGGCAAGCCGGGAGAACGCCCGCTAATGGCGCTCGCTTGCGAGATGCGCGATGGCGCACCGGTCGTAGCTTATACCCGCTTCGCGCGCGCCGATGCCCATGCCAAGGCGATCCTGGCGCTGATCGGCAACAGCCACGTTGCACGGCTCAAAATCGATGCGGAGCGCAGTGGCGAGGTCTGGATTTGGAAGGGCACAGTGCCCGCCGAGAGCCCCGAGCTGGAGGCCCTCACCGGCCCGCGTCAGATCGAAGCGACCGTGCCCGGCGCGGGCAGCGTCATCCTCAATCCGAGCGCGGAGCCGGGTGCGCTTATCGCGCAGTGCCGCTCGTTGGTGGGGGAGCGCGCTGAGACGTCGAGCGAGGAAGAGTTTCCAGAAGCTGCGGAGTGAGCACCTGCGGCAGCTTTTGCGGCTTCCCGCCCGCCGGATACCACAGGTAGAGCGGCACACCCGCCACGCCTTGGCGGGTCAGAAAGCGCGTGATCTCCTCATCGCGCCGGGTCCAGTCGCCGCGCATGGCTATGACGCCTGCTTCTTCAAAGGCGTGGCGCGTGCCCTCCCGCTCGATCGCGACGCTCTCGTTGAGCTTGCAGGTCACGCACCAATCGGCTGTGAACCACATGAAGACCGGGCGGCCTTGTGCGCGGGCCACCGCCAGTTCCGCGTCACTGAAGGGCACCGGTTCCAGAATGCTGTCAGCTTCCTCCACCACGCGCGGGGTAAAGCTGTATTTCACTCCGACAGCTGAGCCGATCAGCAAGAATGTGGCGAGCCCCGCCGCGATCCAGCGCGAGTTTGCCACCCGCAGTCCGCCCGCCACGCCTGCCAGCAGCAGCACCGCCGCTCCCGCAATGATTGTCGCGCCCAGTGCGAAGGAGGGGCCGCCCATCCGCGACAGCAACCACACCAGCGCCAGCGCCGTCAGCCCCATCGGCATGGCCATCCACTTGCGGAAACGCTCCATCCAGGGCCCCGGCTTCGGCAGCATTCTTCGCAGCGCCGGCACGAAGCCCAGCAACAGGAAAGGCAGTGCCAGCCCCAGCCCGAGCGCGCCGAACAGAGCGAGCGCCTGGGTGGGGGGCAGCAGCAGCGCCGCGCCCATCGCAGCGGCCATGAAGGGCCCGGTGCAGGGCGTCGCGACGAAAGCTGCGAGAAGGCCGGTTGCGAAACTGCTCCTGCCCCCTGTCCCGCCGCGTACCACCAGCCCCGGTAGCGTGAAGGCGCCGGCGAGGTTGGCAGTGATCGCCACCGCCAGCACCAGCAGCCCGAATACCACCCAAGGCTCCTGCAGCTGGAATGCCCAGCCGACGTTCTCGCCAGCCGAGCGCAAAAGCAACAGCAGCGCGCCAAGCGCCAGACAGGCGAACACCACGCCCCCCGTATAGGCCAGCGCATCGCGTCGCGCGGCGCTCTCGTCTCCCCCCACCTTGGCCAATGCGAGCGCTTTCAAGCTCAGGATCGGGAAGACGCAGGGCATGATGTTGAGCAGCAGTCCGCCGAACAGCGCTCCGAGAAGAGCGATCCACACCGAGGGCAATTCGCGGGCCGATCGGGCCAGCGGACTCCCGCCGTCGGGCACCGCGCCGGGTTGCGCGACGAAGCGCACTCCCTGACCTTCGCCGAAGCGGATGATCCCGCGAAGTTCCTCGGGCCGCTCCCCGCGTCCCAACGGGATTTCGGTAATGAGCAGGTTGCCGTCGCGACTGAAAGTCTGGACGGCGCCGTAGTCGACCAGATCGGGGTTCTCGATGAAGACGTGCGGCTCGCCCACATCGAGCTTTTCCGGTAGCGGTATAGCGACGCGCAAATAGCCGCCCGCCAGCTCGAATCGTCCCTCGCTGTCGAGCAACGGAGCAATGGCCGCGCGCCATTCGCCGAAAAGCTCGTCGCGCGCAGCACGCGCGGGATCGAGCCGCATCTCCGCGCGCTGGGGCACGCAGATCCGGTCGGTGCAGGCGAGATATTCGGCGGTGAGCCCGATCGGAGGAGGATCGCCAGCGGCCTCGCGCGGCACCGATATCGGCACCAGCACGGCATAATCGCCCTCGTAAACATGGTTCATCAGCCCAGCGATGGTGAGGGTTTGCGGGACCGGATAAAGCGGATCGCCAGCGGTCCAGCCATCCGGCAGCTCCCAGTCGAGGTCCATGCCCAGGCCCGCATCGCCCGGATTGGACCAATAGCCATGCCATTCGGGTCCGCTTGGGCTGAAGCGGATCGCCAGCATCCATTCTTCGCCCGGTACTGCCGGCCCGACGGCCAACAGTTCGGCAGAAATGTAATTGTCCGTGATCCGGGACGGCTGGGCTTGCGCCGGCGCGAGCAGCAGGCTGAGCAGTAGCGCAGCGAAAGCCGCTACCCACGCCCTGATCCCGTCCATTTGCCTTGCGCCGTTCACTCCGCTGCCTCTAGGGACGGGTCCGATGAACGACAATAGGTCAGACTCCCACCGCGACCTGCTGATTCTGGGTGGCGGCCTCGTGGGCATGACGCTGGCGCTTGCCGCCGCGCGCATGGGAGTTTCGAGCCATGTCGTCGACCGGGCGGATCCCGCCGACCTGACCGCAGAAAGTTTCGATGGCCGCGCCTCGGCGATCTCCACCGCCAGCTGGAACCTGTTCCGCAACATCGGTATTGCCGAAGCGCTCGAACCCTTCGCCTGCCCGATCGCCTCGATTGCGGTGACGGATCAGATGAAGCCGGGCAGGATCGACTTCACGCCGGAACCGCACCCCGGTTCCTCGGGTGACACGCTGGGCCGGATGTTCGAGAACCGCCGCCTGCGGCTCGCACTGTTCGAAGCAGCCCGGCTGGAACCGCTGATTGCCTGGCATACGCTGGCAGATGTGACCGAGCGCGAAAGAGGCGAGCACGGTGTTTCCGTGACGCTGGCCGACGGACAAAGACTTGAAGGCGCGCTCCTGGTCGGCGCTGAGGGGCGCAATTCGCCCACACGCGAGAGCGCCGGAATTTCGGTCGCCAAATGGCAATATCATCACCGCGCGATCATCGCCGCGCTGACGCATGAGAAGCCTCACGGCAACGTCGCCTGGGAAATCTTCTATCCCGCCGGGCCTTTCGCGCTGTTGCCGATGCTCGATGGCGACAGCGGCGCGCACCGCAGCGCGATGGTATGGACGGTGAACGAGGATGATGCCGCGGGCACGCTCAAGCTTGGCGACCGCGCCTTC
>JBBSMH010000233.1:0-3693 GCA_038233275.1 Sphingomonadales bacterium
GCCTGAGGTCGAGGATTGCCTTTACCTGCCGTCCTGACAAGCGATAGGTGCCGCCTTCCTGCTCGGCATCCGGCTCGATGGCTTCGACCAGCGCGATATACTGGCCGATGTCGCCGATCGGCCATTCCTTCGCCATCAGCCGATTGCGCGCTTCGCCCGGGTTGGGGGCGCCGCGGATCATCGCCACCACCTCGTCGAGGTTGGAGACGGCAACCACGAGGCCAAGCAGGATATGGGCCCGCTCGCGCGCCTTGTTGAGCTCGAATTTGGTGCGCCGGATAATGACTTCCTCGCGGAAGCCGATGAAGCTTTGGACGATGTCGCGCAGCGTGAGCGTTTCGGGCCTGCCGCCCCGGATCGCGAGCATGTTAGCTGGGAAGCTTGCTTGCGCCGGGGTATAGCGCCAGATCTGGTTGAGGACGACTTCGGGCGAGGCGTCGCGCTTGAGATCGATCACCACGCGCATGCCCAGGCGGTTCGATTCGTCGCGAATATCGGAAACGCCTTCGATCCGCTTGTCCTTGGCGGCATCGGCGATCTTTTCGACCAGCCCGCTCTTTCCGACTTGGAAAGGTATGCTGGTCAGCACGATCGAGGTGCGGTCGCCGCGCTTCTCTTCAATCTCGTGGCGCGCGCGTTGAAGGATCGAGCCCCGACCCGTGGTATAGGCCGCGCGCGCTCCGGACTGCCCGAGGATCAATGGGGCAGTCGGGAAGTCGGGTCCCGGAATGATCTCGCACAGCTCCTCGCTGGTGATCGCCGGATTTTCGATAAAGGCCAGGCAGCCATCGATGACCTCGCCCAGATTATGAGGGGGCACATTGGTTGCCATGCCCACCGCGATGCCGCCCGCTCCATTGACCAGCAGGTTGGGGAACCGGGCGGGCAGGACCGTCGGCTCGCGCCGGGAGCCGTCGTAGTTATCGGTGAAATCGACCGTATCCTTGTCGAGATCGTCGAGCAGGCTGTTTGCGACCTTCGCCAGCCGCGCCTCGGTATAGCGCATGCTGGCGGGCGGATCGGGGTCCATCGAACCGAAATTGCCCTGTCCGTCGACCAGCGGGACGCGAAGCGACCAGTCCTGGGTCATGCGGGCGAGCGCATCGTAGATCGCCGAGTCGCCATGGGGGTGATAATTGCCCATCACGTCGCCGACGATCTTGGCGCTCTTGCGGTACGGCCGCCCGGCGACGAAGCCGCCTTCCTGGCTGGCGAAAAGGATGCGGCGATGAACCGGCTTCAACCCGTCGCGCACATCCGGCAGCGCGCGCGCCACGATTACGCTCATCGCGTAGTCGAGGTAGCTCGTCTTCATCTCGTCGACGATGTCGATGCGGGTGTATTCGTCGCCGCCTGGCGAACCAGGATCGAGGGTGGTTGTTTCGTCGTTCAAGGTTCACGCTGTCGGGTTGCGGGCACGGCGCCCTGTTCGAGCCGAACCCTAGGCGATGCGCCGGGTAAAGGCCACCGAACGCGGGAACCTCCGGCCTGTTAGGGCGCTTTTTTCCACACATGACTGAGCCGATGACAAACAAGGCAAGCTGAACCGCTGGACGGCACCGCATTCAATGGCCGTTCAGCCCGATTTGCCTACAAGGATTTGCAATGAAGGCGCATCTGCGGCAACGGCTCGCAGCCAGAGGATTACGCGCCGGACAGCCCGAATTTCCTGATCCATTCCTGGGAGCATCGTAATGATTTTCACTCGTTTTGCGTCAACCAAACGGACCACTTCCACGCTCGCGCTGGCAGTCGCGCTTGCGACCGGTGGTGTCGTTGCGACCACCGCTCTCGCAGCGCCGGCGGCCGCGCAGAAAAAGAAGGACGCCGAAAAGCCCGCCAAGGCCGCTTATACCGAGGCCTTTATCGCCGCTTACAGTCCCGCTGCCGATTTGATGAAGGTGCAGCCGGTGGATGTTGCGGCAGTGCGCGCACTCATCCCCGCCATGCTCGCCGCGGTAGAGAGCGCGGATGACAAACATGCTGCGGGGAGCCTGGTGTATTCGGCGGGGCAGGCTGCGCAAGATTATGCGCTGCAGCTGCAGGGTGCGGAGCTGATGCTCGAGAGCGGGCGTGTCCCGGTGGAAAACCAGGCGCAATACAATTTCCTCGCCGGACAGCTTGCCTATCAGACTGAGGATTTCACCAAGGCGCGTGGCTATATCGAGCGCGCGGTCGAGCTGGGATACACCCAGAACGATCCCCAGGCCTTGATCGCCGAAACCTATTTCGCCGAAGACAAATATGCCGATGGCCTAACCTATCTCGGCCAGCTGATCGAGACGAAGCGGGCAGCCGGCGAAACCGTGAGCGAGGATTGGATCAAGCGCGCCCTGGCCATCGCCTACAACAACGACCTCGGCGCACAAGCACGGGATTTCTCGGTCCTCTACGTCACCGATTATCCGACCGACACCTCGTGGGGCGATGCAATCGCGATCGCCCTCAACACCAATCGCTTCGAGTATCCGGAAATTCTCGACTTGCTGCGGCTAGCGCGACGCACCAAGACCTTCCGCGATTCCAACATGTACATGGAGTACATCGAGGCGGCGGATCCCCGCAAACTTCCCGGCGAAGTCGTCGGGATCATCGACGAGGGTTACGCGGCGGGAATGCTGGAAAGGACCGACAGCTACGTCGCCGATGCGCGCGCGCTGGCCGCGGCGCGGGTCAAGGCCGACGAGCGCGATCTGCCGGCTCTGGGCCGCGACGCCCGGGCCTCCGGAGCGCAGCTCAGCACGGTCATGGCGGCAGGCGATGCCTATCTCAGCTATGGCCGTGGGGCCGAAGCAGAGGAGTTCTATACCAAGGCTCTTGGCATGACAGGGGTCAACACCCCGCTGGTGCTCACCCGCCTTGGGATCGCGCAGCTCGACCAGGGCAAGCGCGCCGAAGCGGAGGCAACATTCAACAAGGTCGAGGGTGCGCGCCAGGCGATCGCCAATCTGTGGCGCATCTATTCGAGCCAGCAGGCCGGGGGATAAGCGCTAAATCAGCGGAAATCGAAGGGCGCGGGAGTTCTGCTTCCGCGCCCAATTCTTATCGGTCGTCAGCGCAGGCGTTTGACGTAGATCTGTCCATCGTTGCGTCGTTCATAGACGAAATTGGGGATGGTCTCGACCATGTCGATCAACCGGCTGAAGCCGTAATTGCGCGTGTCAAAACTCGAGCGGTTTCCGGCGCGCTGTCCTACCTCCGATAGCTTGGCGTAACCTTTCTCGTCGCGTTTTGAGGCATTGTAGGCATCTAATAGCAAATCGAGCAGATCCTTGCTCAGTTCGGCCCTGCCGTTTTCCTTGCCATCGCGATTGCGCTCATCCTTTTCGGCTTTCATCAGCGCATTAACGTCGATGAACCTTGTGCAGGCCTGAGTGAAAGCCTCGGGCGTCTTCGCCCCGCCGAAGCCGTACACCGGATAGCCGTCCTGACGGATGCGCATAGCCAGCGGCATGAAGTCGCTGTCCGAACTCATGATGCCGAAGCCGTCCACCCGACCGCCGTAAAGCAGATCGAGTGCGTCGATGGTCATCTTCATGTCGGTGGCGTTCTTGCCCCGGGTCATGTCGAATTGTTGCTGCGGTTCGATGCCATAGCGGTGTATGTGCTCGACCCAGCCCTTGAGACTGGCCTTGCGCCAATTGCCGTAGGCACGGCGAATGTTCACCTGACCCAGTTCGGCAAGTACGGTCA
>JBBSMH010000234.1:0-3674 GCA_038233275.1 Sphingomonadales bacterium
TCTTCCGCAAGCGCACGCACGACGGCTGGGACGAGCGGGTCGAATTCATCGAGACGGAGATCGCCTGGCTCGAAGGCGTGGTGGAAGAACACGGCGCGGCAGACTGGTCGCGCCACTTCCGGAGAGAGGCCGACGGTCAGGTCCGTCCCGCCGCGCCCGGGGGCTAAGCCGCTTGGCCCCCGACTGCGGGTTGGTAGATCGAGGCAAGCGGTTTTTGCATCACCCGCCGAACCATCGGCTCGAAGAATTCGAGGGTTTCGCTTTCATAATCCGGGTCGAAGGCGGCCTGATCGTATTTCTCGCAGAATTGCGCGCAAGCCTCGAAGTGCGGGCTGTCGCGAAACTTCTCGCGAAGATTACGGTCCATTCCGAGGTGATGGAAATAGTAATAGCCCTGGAACGCGCCGTGGCTTTGGCAAATCCAGTGGATCTCTTCGCTCACGAAGGGCTTGATGATCGCCGCGGCGACATCGGGGTGGTTGTAGCTGCCGAGCGTGTCGCCGATATCGTGCAGCAGCGCCATGACGACATATTGCTCGTCGCGCCCGTCGCGATGCGCGCGAGTGGCGGTCTGCAGCGAATGCTGAAGCCGGTCCACCGGAAAGCCGCCGAAATCGCCGTCGAGCAGCCTGAGATGCGCCAGCACGCGATCGGGCAGACCTTCCGCGAACGCGCGGTACTGGCCCCCGATGATCGCCCAGTCTTCCGCGGTGCCTTCCTTCATTTCGCGAAATGCCGCCCGGTTCCGGGCGCGTTCGGCGATGCCATGCGCCGTTTGCTCTTTCACATCCATCGCAGCTCTCCCTCGGCCGGCCCGAAGCCCGAAGTGTAGCGGCTGGCGCTCGCCCTAGCAATTCGGCTAAGGCATATTCGCCTATGGCCGTGTTGCCGATCCAACCGACGCCGTTCTTCGAGAACAAGAACCGCGCCTTCTGGAACCTCCAGCTCGTCGGCTGGGGCGGGACGATCGCGCTGCGGGCGATTTCCGCCCTCGCCAATAATCAAAGCTGGGATTTCCTGTTCATTATCCTGATACAGGGTGTGACCGGCTTTTCGATCAGCCTCATCCTCTCGGTGATCTATCGCCAGCTCATCAGCCGGCGTCCGCTGGTGACCTGGGGCCTGACTGCATTTTCGCTCGTGATCGCGGTCGGTGTGCACGCCTTCATCGACAGCTGGGTGCTCGATCTTGCCCGACCGCAGAGCGACACCGGCTTCGCGCAGCTGTTTCTGGGCATCTATTTCTACGATCTCACCGTGCTCGGCGCCTGGTCCGCGCTCTATTACGCGATCAATTTCTTTCTCCAGGTGGAAGAACAATCGGACCGGCTCGCGCGGCTGGAAATGCAGGCCACCAGCGCGCAGCTCGCCATGCTGCGCTATCAGCTCAACCCGCATTTCCTGTTCAACACGCTCAATTCGATCAGCACGCTGGTGCTGCTCAAGCAGACCGCGCCGGCGAACGCCATGCTTATCCGCCTGTCGAGCTTTTTGCGGCACACGCTGGTCACCGAGCCCGGCGGCAAGGTGACCATCGCGCAGGAGGTCGAGACGCTCAAACTCTATCTCGACATCGAACGCATGCGTTTCGAGGAGCGGTTGCAGACCGAGTTCCGGATCGACGAGCAGGCCGCCGAGGCGTGCATTCCCTCGATGCTGCTCCAGCCGCTGATCGAGAACGCAATCAAATACGGCGTCACCCCGCAGGAAGGCGGCGCCACGATCGATGTGAGGGCGCAGGTCGTCGGGCCGCGCTTGCGGGTGACGGTCTCCGATACGGGGCCGGGCGTTCGCAAGGGGGGCTCGGACGGGCTGAACGCCGCCATGCTGCGAGAATCGAAGCGCACCACCTCGACCGGGGTCGGCCTTGCCAATATCCGCGACCGGCTGGCGCAGGCCTATGGCGAGGACCATCGCTTCGAGATCCGCTCGCCCGAGCAGGGCGGCTTCACCGTGGTCATCGAGATACCATACGAACCGGCGGAGGACGAGAATACGGCCTTGCCGGACAAAGCACCATCAACAGGGCAACCCGAACGCGTTTCGGCCGTTATTGACGTGCCGCAAGCGCAAGGCGCAGGAACCAGACCATGACTATCAGGACCATCCTCGTCGACGACGAGAAACTCGCCATCCAGGGGCTTCAGCTGCGGCTTGAGCCTTTCGAGGACGTCGAGATCGTCGAGACCTGCCAGAACGGGCGCGAGGCGATCCGGGCGATCAAGACACTCAAACCCGACCTGGTCTTTCTCGACATCCAGATGCCCGGCTTCGATGGCTTTTCCGTGGTGCATGGAGTGATGGAGATCGATCCGCCGCTGTTCGTCTTCGTCACCGCTTATCAGGAACACGCGATCCGGGCTTTCGAGGCCAATGCGGTGAATTACCTCATGAAGCCCGTCGATGAAGACAAGCTCGCCGACACCATCGAACGCGTTCGCCAGCGACTGGCCGAAAAGAAATCGAGCGAGGAAGCCGAAAAGCTGATGAACGTCCTCGCCGAAGTCGCGCCCGAAGCGGCCGAGGAATTCGAGACCGAGGAGGGCGAGGCATCCGCGCGCTACGAGAAGCTGATCAACGTCAAGGACCGCGGCAAGATCTTTCGCGTCGAGGTCGATTCGATCAATTACGTCGAGGCCGCGGGCGACTACATGTGCATCTTCACCGGCGACAATTCGTTGATCCTGCGCGAAACGATGAAAGACCTCGAACGCCGGCTCGATCCGCGCAAGTTCCAGCGCATCCATCGTTCGTGCATCGTCAATCTCGACCAGGTGCGTCAGGTCAAGCCGCACACCAACGGCGAGTGTTTCCTGCTCCTCGATAGCGGCGCGGAAGTGAAGGTGTCGCGCTCTTATCGGGACGTCGTCGCGCGGTTCGTGCATTAGCCTGCTTTTCGCTCACGCCTGCGCGTGAGCGTCCTCGGCGCTGTTTCGCCACTTGGCGTCGAGCACCTGCGGGGCGGACGGTCGCCCTTGAGGCTGCTGGTCGCAGCCCGTGGCGCGCATTGATGCATCGATCCCCTGCGAGCCGAAGGCGGGTGCAAGCGCGACCACGCGCGCGCGCAACGAGCGAAGGGAGCGAGGATAGCCACGCCCGCCGGCGCTTGAGGCTGAACAAGGAATGGGCCACACGTTTACCATGAGCCAAATCGACATTTCCGGCTTCGATCTCGACCGCTTCGTGCGCGACACGCTGGCCGAAGATCTGGGCATGGGTCTTCCGGGCGGGGGCCGTGACGTCACCAGCGAAAGCGTCATTCCGGCAAAGGCACGCTTCGCCGGTATGATGGCCAGCCGCGATTCGATCGTGGTGGCCGGACTGCCGATCGCCGAAGCTTTCTTCCGCGCGCTTGATCCCACAATGGAAGTCGAAATCCTCGTCCGCGAAGGCGCGGAGGCAGAACCCGGCACCGACCTGATGCGTCTGCAAGGAAATGCCCGCGCGCTGCTGACCGCCGAACGCAGCGCGCTCAATATCGTGCAGCACCTCTCCGGCATCGCCACCCTGGTGCGCGAATATATCGTCGCGATGGACAACCCCTCCTGCACGCTTCTCGACACGCGCAAGACCATTCCCGGCCTGCGCCAGTTGGAAAAATACGCAGTGCGGATGGGCGGGGGGAGCAATCACCGCATGGGTTTGTGGGACGCGGCGATGATCAAGGACAACCA
>JBBSMH010000235.1:0-3662 GCA_038233275.1 Sphingomonadales bacterium
CGCCGTTCGGCCCGACCAGCAGATTGAACCGGCCGGTGCCCGACAGCTCGCTCGCGGCATGATTGCGGAAGGTCGAGAGCGTGATCCGGTCGAGTGTCATGGGGCCGCTGCGCGATAGCCAGACCCGTCGCCAACCGCCACTGCAAACCGCCAAACCAAACATTGGTAAAATTTCCCAACCTTTCGGACGGGTGAACGCACTGTTCAAGTTTAGACTGGTTAAGAATGGCTGAAAGCCGCCGTTTCAT
Source organism: Sphingomonadales bacterium (assembly GCA_038233275.1). Classification (GTDB taxonomy): domain Bacteria; phylum Pseudomonadota; class Alphaproteobacteria; order Sphingomonadales; family Sphingomonadaceae; genus Qipengyuania. The sequence continues at coordinate 249 of JBBSMH010000235.1, forward strand.
CGGTTTGGCACGCTCGTTGCAGTGCATGGGATGTCCCAAGGAAATGGTCCGGCGGACGCCAAGGTAAAGGGAAAACAACAATGTTCTTCGATGTCTCGCAAAGCCGCGCTTTCGCCGCCGTCTCGGCTTTCGCCATGTCGGCGATGCTGATGGCCTATGCGATCGTCCCCGCTTCACCCGCCGTCTTCGTCGCCTGACGACAAGCCGCGCGGTTTCAACCGATTTCACAAGGACAACGACAATGAGTAACTTCGACAGCAGCAAGTTCTTCGCCGCTGCCTTCTCGCTGGCGATCTCGGCGATCTTCCTCGCCGCTGCCATCGTTCCGGCTTCGCCCAACGGGGTGCTGGCATGAACCAGCTACGCAACACCAACCCCGGCGGCCCGCCTTCCAAGACTTTCCGGCTGGATCGCGAGCGCGGCAAGCTGATGGGCGTGTGTGCCGGCATCGCCAACTACTTCGGGGTGGACACGACCCTGGTCCGTGCAGGCTTCGTCATCGGCACGCTGATCGGCTTTGGCAGCTTCATCCTGATCTACCTCGCGATCGGTCTGATCGCGGATTGACGAGGGCGGGGGGGCCTCCCGCCCTCTTCGATATTCACATGGCCGAGATACCGCCGTCGAGCTTGAGCTCCGCCCCGGTCATGAAACGGCTCTCCTCACTGGCGAGATAAAGCACCCCATTGGCGATATCGTCGGGTTCGCCGACGAATTTAAGCGGGATTTGCCGCGCCAGTTTCTCCAGCAGCACTTGTTTGTCGAGGCTGTGCGCCTTCGCCGTCCCGTCGAGTATGGGGGTGTCGACGAAGGTCGGATGGATCGAATTGCAGCGGATCTGCATATTGTTTTTCGCGCAGTGCAGCGCGATCGACTTGGTCAGCATCCACACTGCCGCCTTTGAGGAATTATAGGCAGGCATGGTATCGCTGGCGATGAGCCCCGCGATCGAGCTGATGTTGACGATCGATCCCGGCGCATGCTCACGCATCAGCGGCAGCGCCGCGCGGCACCCGTGGAAGATCGAATCGACGTTGATCGCGTAACACCGTTTCCAATCCTCGAAACTGCAGGCCTCGATATTCCCGGCCACGCCGATGCCGGCGTTGTTGACCAGAACGTTGAGGCCGCCGATCCCATCGCGCGCCCATTCGACCGCGCGTTGCCAGTCATCGGGGCTGGTCACGTCATGCGCGAGGCCGATGGCGTGGCCAGCGCCGATCTCCTCTTCGATCATCGCGGCAGTCTCGGCAGCTCCCTCGCCATTGATGTCGGTGCACAGCACACGTGCGCCCTCGCGCGCCAGCAATCGGGCGTGCGCGCGCCCGAGGCCCTGCGCCGCGCCTGTCACCAGCGCCATCTTTCCTTCGACCCGGCCCTTGCGCTCGGCAGCCATGCTCACTCTCCCTCGAGGATGCCCTGGCCCAATGCCAGGAGCAGTCGGACGTCGATCCCGCAACCTTCGGCGCGCTTGGCCGCCACGAACCCTTCGAGTTCGTCAAGCGGTACGCGATGCACGGTAATGTCTTCGCTGTCGGTCCCGCCGCCTTCACCGACCCTGGTCAGTCCGCTCGCGCGGACCAATGTAAAACTCTCGCTGACCATGCCGGGGGAGGAATAGAAGGTTCCGAGGTCCTTGAAGCGATCGGCGCGATAGCCGGTCTCCTCTTCCAGCTCGCGGCCCGCCGCCACCAACGGGTCTTCCCCGGGAGAGTCCTCCTCGTCGCCGATCAGCCCCGCGGGCAGTTCGAGGCAATTGCGCCCGAGCGGGACCCGGTATTGCTCGACGATTATCAGCTCGCCACCATCCACCGCCAGGATCACCGCCGCGCGGATGTTGCGCGTGCGCCCGACATATTCCCAGCGTCCGCGCGTCTTGGCGATGATGTATTTGCCGCGCCAGGCGATCTGCTCGGACGCGTCGCTGTCGGCGATCATACCTCGATCAGCCGGTCGGGCAGTTCGTTGGTGTCCTCCTCGGCGGGGGGGAAATGTTCGGCGAGCACAGCGCCGACATCGCGCACGCCCGCTGCCAGCCCTTCGGCGATCTGTCCTTGCCTGATGTGGCCGAGCATGTCGGCCATCGCCTCGCCCCAGACCTCGGCGGGGACCTTCTCGGCGATTGGTTGGTCGGCGACGATCTCGGCGCGGTGTTCGCGCATCGAGAGGTAGAGCAGCACGCCGGTGCGGCCATGCGTCCGGCGTTCGGCGCCGACCTTGAAATGCTTGATCGCGCGTTCGTGCACGCGCGCGGTGCGCACGGGGCCGGGGGTGAGCGCAAAGCGCAGCCGATCCCAGCTGAGCAACAGCCAGGTGGTCAGAAATGCAAACAGGCCGAGCAATATCGTCATTGTGGCGACCTCGGCGGTGGTCCACTCATGCGTCCAGCCGCCGACCAGCCCGTCCCACAAATCCAGGAAAGGCTGGGGCCAGAGCGCGAACAGGCTCATCGCGGTGAAGCTAATGGCCGCGGCCCAGACAAGCACGACGTCGGTATAACCGTCAGAGCGTTCGGCGAGCACGGTGACGATTTCGCCGCTGGTGGCAAGCTCCACCTCGGCCACCGCGTCGGAGACGATCCGATGTTCTTGCGGGGTAAGATAATTCGCCACCTACCACCCCCCCGAGGCGCCGCCGCCCCCGAAACTGCCGCCACCGCCGGAGAAACCCCCGCCGCCGCCAAAGCCGCCGCCCCCACCCCAACCGCCGCCTCCGCTGTCGAAACCGCGCGCGACCGCTTTGCCCGCTTCCCAAAGCAGGATGTCGCCCACCACGCCGCCGACCCCGCTGCGTCGATAACGCCGGCTTCTGCCGCCACGGAACATCGGCAAGATGAAGAAAAAGAACACGAAGCCGAGCCAGAACAGCGCTCCGATGGGAAAACCCCCCTCGCTCTCGCGGCCTTGGCTGGCCTGCTGCGCCACCTGCAGGGCTTCTTCGGGCGGGAGTTCGAGTTGCCTGATGATCTGCTCAGCCCCCCAGGCGATCCCACCCGAGAAATCGCCCTCGCGAAACCAGGGCTTCATCCCCTCGACATATTCGAAGGCCAACCCGTCGGGGATGATGCCTTCCAGGCCATAGCCCACCTCGACGCGCATCTTGCGCTCATTGGGTGCGACAAGAAGGATGATGCCATCGTCGTTCTCGCTGTCGCCCAGCGCCCATTCGCGCCCCAGGCGATAGCCGTAATCGGCGATGTCGTATCCCTCGAGATCGGGCACGGTCGCGATTACGAACTGGCGCTGGTTGCGCTCTTCGAACGCGTCGAGCTTTGCGGTCAGCTCGGCCTCGGTCGCATCGTCGATGATGTTTGCGGCATCCACCACGGGCGCGGTGCCGCGCTGGGGAAAGTTCTGCGCGGCAGCGATGCCTGTCCAGCCCGCCGCGGAGATGACGGCGAGCAGGACGAGCAGA
>JBBSMH010000236.1:0-3607 GCA_038233275.1 Sphingomonadales bacterium
AGCAGAGCATCGACCAGTCGGGACTGCGGGATCGAGAGATCGCGGCGGCCGAACAGCAGCGGAGGGAGCCAATGTGCGGCTTCCGCTGCCAAAACATCCGGCGACAACGCATCTACCCCAGCGAAGCGGGCGCGCGCCAGCAAATCTTTCGGCAGGATATCCGCAAGGTTTTCCACGGCCTTTTCCACAAGCAGCGCGGTCACTGAAGCCTCGTCGGGCGCGGGTTGCGGGCCGCTCGCCAACGTGATCGCGCCCAGCCGGCGCTCGAGCCGCGCCTCGACCCGCTCGCCGGTCCAGCGCAACACGCTGCGCCGTTCGATCCGTTCGCCCAGCCAATACTCGACTTCCGCCGTGGTCAGCGGCAGCGCGGCGGTGATCCGCGCGCCCTTCGCCTGTCCCTGCGCATCGCCTATCGCGAGCCATTCCGCGCTCGCGAGCGGCGAAGCGGGATCGAGGCTGTATCCCCGCCCACCTGCGGAGAGCCAGGACTCGCCCGATGCGTCCCGGCGACGCGCAAGATTGTCGGGGAGCGCCTTGGCCAGCAGAACACCCGGCGGAAGCGTCCCGATCCCCGGTCCTGTCGAACGATCGGATGGTGGCTCCTCGCCAAGGATCGAGACCGCGCGCACGGTCCAACCCGCCGCCAGCTTGCGGCTCGCCTCGGCCCGCGGCGTGCGGTCGCCATCCCAGCGTGCCAGCCGTTGAACGAGGTCCTCGCCACGCCCGCCCAGGCCCCGCTCCTGCAGCAGCAGCGCCAGTTTCGCCGCGGCCCCCTCGGCGCGCTGTTCGGCGCCGAACAGCACCATCGCGGCCTGCCACGGCACCATCGGCAATGCGGCAATCCGGCGGCCGCGCTCGGTGAGGCGACCCTCGTCATCGAGCGCGCCAAGCGCCGCCAGCCTGCCGCGCGCCGCGGCAAGCGCCGCAGCGGGCGGCGGGTCCAGCCAAGGCAGCGTGACGGGATCGGCGACGCCCCATTGGGAGAGTGCGAGAACCAGCGGCGCAAGATCGCTGGTGAGCATCTCGGGCGGATCGAAGGCGGCGCGGCCCGGATGCGCCGCCTCTTCCCACAGCCGATAGGCAACGCCTGGCCCCTGCCGGGCGGCCCGGCCGGCGCGCTGCGCTGCCGCAGCCTGGCTGGCGCGATGGGTGACGAGATGGGTCACTCCCGCCGCGAGGTCGAATTCCGCGCGGCGCGACAGCCCGGCGTCGACCACCACCGATACTCCATCGAGCGTGAGCGAGGTTTCGGCAATTGCCGTCGCTAGCACGATCCGCCTGCGCCCTTGGGGATCGCGGCGGATCGCCGCACGCTGAGCTGTCGGATCGACCTGGCCGTGAAGCGGCAGGACCGGCACATCGGGCAAGCGCGCCTCGAGCCGCTCGCGGGTACGCTCGATCTCGCGCACCCCCGGCAGGAAGACGAGCATGTCGCCCTCTTCCTTGCGCCAGGCCTGCATGACAGCGCCGGCCACCGCTTCTTCGGTGCGCAGTTCGGGCCAGCTGCCGAGCCACTCGATCCGCAGCGGGTGCGCGCGCCCCCTGCTCTCGATCACCGGCGCCCCCGAGCCCCCGGTGCTCACCAGCTGTGCGAAGCGAGCCCCGTCGATGGTCGCCGACATCACCAGGACCCGCAGATCCTCGCGCAGCACTGCCTGGCTTTCGAGCGCCAATGCCAGGCCCAGATCGCTGTCGAGCGAGCGTTCGTGCGCCTCGTCGAACAGCACCGCCGAGACCCCTTGCAGTTCCTGGTCCTCGAGAATGCGATTGACGAATATCGCCTCCGTAACGACCAGCACCCGTGTTTTCGCCGAGTTCCGGCTGTCGAGCCGGGTCAGGTAGCCGATCGTCTCGCCCGGCTTTTCGCCCAGCATTTCCGCCATCCGTTCCGCCGCTGCGCGCGCTGCGACGCGGCGCGGACTGGTCAGGATTATCCGGCCGCTGCACCAGGGCTGATCCAGCAAGGCGGGGGAGACGGCGGTGGTCTTGCCCGCACCCGGCGGCGCGACCAGCACCGCACCGCTGTTATCACGCAATGCGCCGAGCAGTTCGGGTAAAACGTCGTGAATTGGGAGTTCGGGCGGCACGCCTGCGCGTCAGTACCCCCGCGCCACCGCGAAACGCGCCGCTTCCGCCATCGCCTGGCGCGCGCGTCCGTCGGGGAAGATCGCCAGCGCATCGACGGCGCGCTGGGCGAAGTGGCGCGCCCGGCTGCGGGTGTCGGCCACGGCATTGTGCCGGCCTATCAGTGCAATCGCATGCTGGAGATCGTCTTCGCCAGTGCGGTGGCCCGAGATTGCAGCCTTCCAGAATGTACGCTCCTGTTCGTCCCCACGGGCGTAGGCGAGGATCACCGGCAGCGTCATCTTGCCTTCGCGGAAATCGTCGCCGCGAGTCTTGCCCATCGCGGCGGCGTCCGAATCATAGTCGATCGCGTCATCGACAAGCTGGAAGGCGATGCCCAGGTTGCGGCCGTATTCGTCGAGCGCGGTCTCGCAGTCCTCGCCGCATTCGGCGACCACCGCAGCAATCCGGCTGGCGGCGGCGAACAGCGCAGCCGTCTTGGCCCGGATAATATCGAGATAACGTTCTTCGCTGGTCTCGATCTGGCGCTGGGCGGTGAGCTGGTCGACTTCGCCTTCGGCAATAATGGCGCTGGCGCCAGAAAGGATCTTCAGGACCCTGAGGCTGCCGTCCTCGACCATCAGTTCAAAAGCGCGGCTGAACAGAAAATCGCCCACCAGCACCGTCGCCGGATTGCCGAAGATGATATTGGCCGCAGCCTTGCCTCGCCTGAGATCGCTGCCGTCCACGACATCGTCGTGCAGCAAGGTGGCGGTGTGGATGAATTCGACCGCGGCGGCGAGCCGGTGATGGCGGGCGCCGTTGTAACCGACCAGTTCCGCGCCCGCGAGAGTGAGCATCGGGCGTAGCCGCTTGCCGCCGCCCGATATCAGATGGCCGGCAAGCGCGGGGATCAGCGGAATGGCGCTCTGCATCCTGTCGAGGATAACCGCGTTGACCGCGTTCATCCCCTGGGCCGTCAGCGAAAGCATCGGGTCGAGCGATGGCTCGCGATCCTTGCGCGGTAGGGAGACGATTTCGGCGGACATTGCGGGCTCGCCCATGCGCTGCACATGCTTTCTTGGCAAGGCAGCAATTGCTGCTAGCTTTCAGGGATGACCGATCAGCCGGCACCCGATCCCGTCCTTGCCGCCTATCGCAAGAGCATCGACAATATCGATGCGGCGCTGGTGCATATCCTTTCCGAGCGGTTCCGCATTACCCAGGCGGTGGGAGAGCACAAGGCCGGAACGGACCTGCCGCCCGCCGATCCGGTGCGCGAGCAGGCGCAGATTGCCCGGCTGCGCCGACTCGCTCAAGAGGCCGATCTTGATCCCGAATTCAGCGAGAAGTTCTTGCGGTTCATCATCGAGGAGGTGATCCGGCACCATGAAAAGACGCGCAAAAGCTGACGCTTGGCAGGGCCTGGCTCTGGCCGCTTCGGCGGCAAGTCTGGCTGTTGCGCCGATCGCCGGTCAGGCGGTTGCTGCCGAGCGCGTTGCTGCGCCGGTTACCGCGGAAAGCGAGCTGGGCAATGAAGACA
>JBBSMH010000237.1:0-3587 GCA_038233275.1 Sphingomonadales bacterium
CCGGTGTCGGTCCCGGTGGCGGCGGGCGCAATACGGGCGGCGACCGCCGCTGCCGACCCGCCGGAAGATCCGCCCGGGGTCAGCGTGGCGTTGCTGCCCGCTTTCTTCCACGGGCTCTTGACCGGTCCGAAAAAGGAGGTCTCGTTGGACGAGCCCATCGCGAACTGGTCCATGTTGAGCTTGCCCAGCATGCCAGCGCCCGCGTCCCACAAATTCTGCGAGACTGTGCTTTCATAAGGGGGAACGAAGCCTTCGAGGATATGGCTCGCGGCAGTGGTCTGCACGCCCTTGGTGCAGAACAAATCCTTCATGCCGATGGGCACGCCCGCCATCTTGCCCAGCGGCTTGCCCATCGCGCGCGCGGCATCGACCGCATCGGCGGCGGCGAGAGCATGGTCCGGGGTGGCGACGATGAAGGCGTTCAGTTCGCTCGCTTGCGCGACTGCGGCGTTGAAGCCTTCCGCAACTTCGCGCGCGGTGAATTCGCCCGCAGCGATGCCGTCGCGGATTTCGCGGACGCCGAGCTTGTTGAGATCAGCCGTCATTCGATCACCTTGGGCACGCCGAAGAACCCATGTTCGGCTGCGGGAGCGTTGGCGAGCACGTCCTCGCGCCGCCCGCCCCCGGTCTGGGGATCGGCATCGACCTCGTCGGCGCGCAGGCGCAGCGTGTTGGGGATGACCGCGGTCATCGGTTCCACCCCGGTCACATCGACCTCGCCCAGCTGCTCGACCCAGTCGAGAATCTGGTTGAGCTCGGGCACCATCCGCTCGAGCTCGGCATCGCTCATGTTGATCCGCGCCAGCGAAGCGATCTTCGCCACGGTTGCTTTATCTACCGACATGGCTGCGCGCGTTAGCGGCGCGCGGTGGCCGCTTCAAGCGAGGATGCGGCTATTGACCCGGCTCGGGCGCCGGCTGTTCACCGCCTGGGGGCCCCGCCTCGGAACCCTGCTCGGGCGCGCCCTGCATCATCTGCTGCATCGCGCCCACGCGCTGCTGGAAATCCTCGCGGCTCATGAAATCCACCACTTCGATCTCGAAGGTGAGGTCGGCATCGGGCGGGATCGGCGAGCCGGGAGGAGGCGCGGCGCCATAAGCCTGCGCGGCGGGGATGTGCAGCGTATAGGTCCCGCCCTTTCGCATCTGCTGGAGGCCCTGGACGAAGCCGTCGATGATCGCGCCTTCCTCCAGCAGCAGCGGATTGCCCTCGGGGAACAGGCCCGGCGGGATCGGCAAGGGTTCGGAACGGTCGAATTCGGTGCCGTCGGCGAGCTTGCCCACATATTTGACGAACACCACGTCACCGGGTTCGGGCGAAGCTCCGGAACCTTCGGCCACCGTCTCCACCTCCACGCCGCGCGGCATGCTGGCCCAGGCGAGGCCTGCTGCCGCGAGAATCGCCGCGGCGACACCGATCCACAGCTTGACCAGCGTTCCTCTGGCGATGGGCTGAAGCGGTACGCGGGTAACTTCGGTCATGGATTATCGCCTGTAGAATGCAAAAGGGCGCGGATTTCGTCCGCGCCCTCATGGCTTAGCTTGGGTGGTGCCGCAAGCGCGACTTACTTGATGCCTTCGCGTTCCATGCGCTTGCGCTCCATCTTGCGCGCGCGGCGGACCGCGGCGGCCTTGGCGCGGGCGCGCTTCTCGCTCGGCTTTTCGTAATGGCGGCGCAGCTTCATTTCGCGATACACACCCTCGCGCTGCAGCTTCTTCTTGAGCGCGCGCAGGGCCTGGTCGACATTGTTATCGCGAACGATGATCTGCATAAATTCAAACACCTCAACTAAGCGGGCCAGAGCCCGCCAGGCGGGTTTGCCTCCTCGATTGCAAGAGTATTCGTCGAAACGGACTTCCGTCAAAACAACGAAATACGCGCCGAATCCATTCCGGACCGGCTCGAACGGCGCGCAACTATGCCTTTCGGGCACGAATTGCAAGCGCTTTGCAGGACGCACTGTGGTCGCTAAGGCACAGCGCAATGTCTGTCCTCGCCCCTGTTTCCGCCACCCTCAGCGTCGCTCTTGGCGGCGCGATCGGCGCGGTGCTGCGCTACCAGATGGGCCGCGGCATGACCGCTCTGCTCGGCGCTCCGGCGATGAGCGTATTTCCCTGGGCGACGCTGGCGATCAACACGCTCGGCAGCATGCTGATGGGCTTTCTCGCCGGATGGCTTTTTACGCGCGGAGGCGGCGCGAGTGAGGAGATGCGGCTGCTGCTGGGCGTCGGCGTGCTGGGCGGTTTCACGACTTTTAGCGCCTTCAGCCTGGAGGTCGTGCTGCTGATCGAGCGTGGGCAGTTGAGCTTCGCGCTGCTTTACGTGATCCTCTCGGTCGCGCTGTGCGTGAGCGGGCTGATGTTCGGCCTCGCAGTGACGCGGTTGGTCTCGTGAGCGAGCGCAAACCGGACCGGGTCCGGCAATTCACGGTCGCCGCGGACGACGAGGGTGCGCGGCTCGACCGCTGGTTCAAGCGGCATCTGCCGCAGATCGGCTTCGGCACGATCGCCAAATGGGCCAGGACCGGGCAGCTGCGGGTGGACGGCAAGCGCGCCAAACCAGAGGATCGGGTGAGCGAGGGGCAGGAAATCCGCGTGCCTCCGGGTGGGGAAGACGCCTCGCGCAAGCCCAGGCCGCCGCGCGAACTATCCCAGGCCGAGATTGCCCTGGCGCGTGAAATGGTCGTGATGGAAGGCCCATCCGCGATCGTGCTCAACAAGCCTCCAGGCCTCGCGACGCAAGGCGGCACCAAGACCGCGCATCACGTCGACGGCCTGCTCGATGCCTTCGTCGAGGACGAGGACGATCCGCGCCCGCGGCTGGTCCACCGGCTGGACAAGGATACCAGCGGCATCCTCCTGATCGCGCGCACGCCGGGCAGCGCGGCATTCTTTTCCAAGCGCTTCTCGGGCCGCAAGGCGCGCAAGATCTATTGGGCGCTGGTGGTCGGCGTGCCGGAGATATTCGAAGGCACGATCGACGCGCCGCTGGCCAAACAACCGGGCACGGGCGGCGAGAAGATGCATGTCGATCACGAGGGCGGGCAGATGGCCAAGACCCGCTATCGGGTAGTCGAGCGTGCGGGGACCAAGGCGGCCTGGCTCGAGCTCGAACCGCTCACGGGTCGCACGCACCAGCTGCGCGTCCATTGCGCCGCGATGGGCAATCCGATCGTGGGCGATGGCAAATACGGCGGCAAGGAATCCTTCCTGACCGGCAGCATCAGCCGCAAGATGCATCTGCACGCGCGGCGACTGATCATCGAAGCGCCCGAAGGTGGGAAGATCGATGCGAGCGCCGATTTGCCCGAGCATTTCGCCGCTAGCATGGAGCAGCTTGGTTTCGATCCCGCGCTAAGCGAGGCGGCCCCGCTGCAAGGCGAAGAGGCCCCCGAGCGGACCCGCGCGGAAAAGAAGCAGGCCGCGCGCGCCCACGCCAAGCACTACCGCAAGGCGCGCAGGGGCGAGCGGCGTACCCGCGCGACCTCGGGGGGAAAGCCCAAGGGGCGGCGGGGGTGACCCGGGCGCCCATGAACAAATTGGCCATCTTCGATTGCGATGGCACGCTGGTCGACGGGCAGGCGTCGA
>JBBSMH010000238.1:0-3585 GCA_038233275.1 Sphingomonadales bacterium
CAATTTCCTCATGACGATGAACATCTCCGCCTACAGCCTGGTCGCCGTGACGCAGCGCGCGGCGAATATGATGCCCGATGGCGGAAGCATACTGACGCTGACCTATTACGGCGCGGAAAAGGTCATCCCGCATTACAACGTGATGGGCGTGGCCAAGGCGGCGCTCGAGAGCAGCGTCAAATATCTCGCCAACGATCTTGGCCCCGTGAACATTCGCGTCAATGCGATCAGCGCGGGGCCGATCAAGACGCTCGCGGCGAGCGGGATCGGCGATTTCCGCTACATCCTGAGGTGGAACGAGCTCAACTCGCCGCTGCGCCGCAATGTGACGATCGAGGATGTTGGCGGATCGGGGCTCTATTTTCTGTCGGACCTGTCCTCGGGCGTCACCGGGGAAACCCATCACGTGGACGGCGGATATCACGTGGTCGGAATGAAGCAGGAAGACGCGCCCGATATCGCGCTGGATTGAGTCGCCTCGCATCCGGCGGGGCGGGGGCCGGCGGGGGTGACACGGGTCGGCGCGAGCGCTAGGCGCAAGAGCACATCCATTTTCGATATTCGAGGAAGTTTTTTGTGAAGGGCATCATCCTTGCCGGGGGCAGCGGCACGCGCCTCTTTCCCGCCACCCTGTCGATTTCCAAGCAATTGCTGCCCGTCTTCGACAAGCCGATGATTTATTACCCCCTGTCGGTGCTGATGCTGGCGGGGATCCGCGAAATCCTGGTCATCTCCACCCCGCGCGACCTGCCGATGTTTCGCGCCCTGCTGGGTAATGGATCGGCCTTCGGCGTCGAATTCTCCTATGCCGAGCAGCCACAGCCCAACGGGCTGGCCGAAGCCTTCATCATCGGCGCGGACTTCGTGAACGGACAGCCGAGCGCGCTGATCCTGGGCGACAACATCTATCACGGCGAGAAGATGGGCGAGACATGCCGCGCGGCCGCCGCCGAAGCCGCACAGGGCGGCGCCAATGTCTTCGCCTATCACGTCGATGATCCGCAGCATTACGGCGTCGCCGCTTTCGACCGCGAGACGGGCCGTGCGACCAGCATCGAGGAAAAGCCGGCCAATCCCAAATCCAACTGGGCGGTCACGGGGCTTTACTTCTACGACAGGGATGTCGTCGATATCGCGAAAGATGTGCGGCCGAGCGCGCGCGGCGAGCTCGAGATCACCGACGTCAACCGGGCCTATCTCGAGCGCGGCGACCTCCACATCACGCAGCTCGGGCGCGGCTATGCCTGGCTCGACACCGGCACGCACGAGAGCCTGCACGAGGCATCGAGTTTCGTTCGCACGATCGAACACCGCACGGGGATCAAGATCGCTTGCCCGGAGGAAATCGCGCTGGGCCAAGGCTGGCTTATTCGCCCGCGCGAACGATCCGGTTTTCGATAGCGAGATGTTTCGCAGCTAACCTCGAAATCGGATCGGTCCAGTCAAGCATTCAACCACACATTCGGAAAAAACAGATCATCATGGAAAATGCAAAAACGGCGTTGATAACTGGGGTCACGGGTCAGGATGGCGCCTATCTCGCCCGGTTATTGCTGGAAAAGGGGTACCGGGTTCATGGGGTGAAGCGGCGTTCGTCCAGCTTCAACACGGGGCGGATCGAGGAGATTTACGAGGACCCGCACGAGCGTCACCAGCGGTTCTTCCTGCATTACGGCGATCTGACCGATTCCACCAACCTCATCCGTATCGTGCAGGAAGTGCAGCCAGATGAAATCTATAATCTTGCTGCACAAAGCCACGTGGCGGTGAGCTTCGAAACGCCGGAATACACCGGCAATGCGGACGCCATTGGAACGTTGCGGCTGCTTGAAGCCATACGCATCCTGGGGCTTGAGAAAAAGATGCGCTTCTACCAGGCCTCCACCTCGGAGCTTTACGGCCTCGCCCAGGAAATTCCGCAAAGCGAGACTACCCCCTTCTACCCGCGCAGTCCCTATGCCGCAGCAAAGCTCTATGCCTATTGGATAACGGTCAATTATCGCGAGGCCTATGGAATGCACGCATCCAACGGCATTCTGTTCAATCACGAAAGCCCCATGCGCGGCGAGACCTTCGTTACCCGCAAGGTCACCCGCGCCGCCGCGGCGATTGCGCTGGGCAAGCAGGACAAGCTTTATCTCGGCAATCTCGATGCCAAGCGCGACTGGGGGCATGCCAAGGAATATGTTCGCGGCATGTGGCTGATGATGCAGCAGGACGAACCCGACGATTACGTGCTCGCCACCGGCAAGACCACCAGCGTTCGCGATTTCGTGGGCTGGGCGTTCGAAGATGCGGACGTTCCCATCGAATTCCGTGGTACTGGAATCGAGGAAAAGGGCTATTCCACCGATGACGGCCGCTGCCTGATCGAGGTCGATCCCGCCTATTTCCGACCGACAGAGGTCGAACTGCTTCTGGGCGATCCGACCAAGGCCCGCGAAAAACTCGGCTGGGTGCATGAAACCAGCGCTCGCGAGCTGGCCCGCGAGATGGTCGAGGCCGACCTCGAGGTAATGCGCCACGAACGAGGCTTGGGGGATATCTGAGCCATGGCGTTGGGTGAGAGGTATGATCTGACCAGGAAGCGCGTTTTCGTGGCCGGCCACCGCGGAATGGCGGGCTCGGCCATCGTGCGACGGCTGGCCGCCGAACAGTGTGAGGTTCTCACCGCGCCGCGCGACAAGCTCGATCTGATGGATCAGGCGACAGTGCGCGAATGGTTCGAGGCACACCGTCCCGACGCGGTGTTCGTTGCCGCGGCCAAGGTCGGCGGCATCCTCGCCAACGATACTTACCCTGCCGATTTCCTTTACGACAATCTCATGATCGAGGCGAACACCATCGAGGCGGCGCATCGCGCGGGGGTCGCAAAACTGCTATTTCTCGGCTCCTCCTGCATTTACCCCAAATACGCCAGGCAGCCGATGGGTGAGGATGAGCTTCTAACCGGCGCGCTCGAACCGACGAACGAGTGGTATGCCGTCGCCAAAATTGCCGGGATCAAGCTCGCGCAGGCTTTCCGCAAACAGCACGGGGACGATTTCATCTCCGCCATGCCGACCAATCTTTATGGCCCCGGAGACAATTTCAGCCTGACGTCGAGTCATGTGCTGCCCGCGCTGATCCGCAAGGCGCACGAGGCGAAGCAGGCCGGATCCGAGAGTATGACGATTTGGGGCACTGGCTCCGCCATGCGCGAATTCCTCCATGTCGACGATCTCGCGGACGCCTGCGTCTTCCTGATGAAGGAATATTCGGACGAGAGTCACCTCAATGTGGGCTTCGGAGAGGACATCCCCATTCTCGACCTCGTAAAGCTGGTGAACGAAGTGGTCGGTTTCGAAGGCGAGATCGTGCATGACACCTCGAAGCCTGACGGCACGCCGAAGAAATTGCTGGACAGCAGCAAGCTGCGGGCGATGGGGTGGAAACCGCGCTATGGTCTGCGCGAGGGCATCGCGCAGACCTATGACTGGTTTCGCGAGCGGCTCGCGACGGGCGAAATGCGCGAAGTCGCCTGACACTATGGGCAAGGCATCACCCGAACACCGCGTCATGGTCGACGGGTTTCCGATCGATATC
>JBBSMH010000239.1:0-3551 GCA_038233275.1 Sphingomonadales bacterium
ACCCACGCATTGCTGGGGGAGAGCGCATTTGCCGGAAGCTTGCCGGTTTTCATCGGCGACGATTTGACCGACGAGGACGGCTTCGCCGCTGCCCGCGACCATGGCGGCTTCGGCATTGTGGTGGGCGACAGGCCCAGCACGAACGCCCGCTATCGCTTAGAAACCGTGGAAGCTGTACGCCGTTGGCTGGAACTATGACTTCAAGCTCGCTCGAACTCTCCCCCATCGGCAATTGCCAGGTCAGCGCGCTGGTCGACGAGCAGGGCAGCTTCGTCTGGGGTTGTGTGCCGCGGGTCGATGGCGATCCGGTGTTCTGCTCGTTGCTCAACGACGGGCGCGAAGACGCGGGCGTCTGGCGCTTCGAGCTGGAGGGGCAGATTTCCGCGCGCCAACGCTACGAGCGCAATTCCGCCATCCTGGTCACGCGGCTCGAAAGCGAGGACGGCAGCGCTGTCGAGATCCATGATTTCTGCCCGCGTTTCGAACGCTCGGGCCGGATGTATCGCCCGGTCGCTTTCGCCCGCATCGTTCGTCCCGTCTCGGGCGCGCCCCGGATGAAAGTCACCTTGGCGCCGATGCGGCGTTACGGCGCGGAAGTGGCCGAAACGACCAACGGCACCAACCATGTCCGCTACATGGTCGGGCCCCAGGCGCTACGACTGTCCACCGATGCGCCGGTGGGCTACCTTCTCGAGCGGCGCTGCTATCGGGTCGAGAGCGACCAGCATTTCTTCCTTGGCCCGGACGAGCCCTTCGTCGGCAATATCCGCTCCGAGACTCGGCGCATGGAGGCCAACACACGGAAATACTGGCAATTGTGGGTGCGCAGCCTGAACATTCCGCTCGAATGGCAGGACGAGGTCATCCGCGCGGCCATAGCGCTCAAGCTTTGCCAGCACGAGGAGACCGGGGCGATCGTCGCTGCGCTCACCACCTCGATCCCCGAGGCTCCGCACAGCGAGCGCAATTGGGACTACCGCTTCTGCTGGATTCGCGATTCCTATTACACGGTGCAGGCGCTCAATCGCATCGGCGCTCTCGATGTGCTGGAAAAATACCTCGCCTATCTGCGCAACATCGTGGACCAGGCCCGCGGCGGCCAGATCCAGCCGCTCTATTCGGTAATGGGCGACGGCGAACTGCTGGAGGGCGAAGCCGACCACCTCGCCGGATATCGCGGCCTGGGGCCGGTCCGCATCGGCAATGCCGCCTACAAGCAGGTGCAGCACGACTGCTATGGCCAGATCGTATTGCCAACAGTCCAGGCCTTCTTCGACCGGCGCCTGCTGCGCATGGCCGACGAGCGCGATTTCGCGAGCCTGGAGGAAGTCGGCGAGATGGCCTTCGCCATGCACGATCAGCCCGATTCGGGATTGTGGGAATTCCGCACCCGGCAAGAAGTTCATACTTATTCGGCGGTGATGTGCTGGGCGGCGTGCGATCGCCTGGCGAATGCCGCGAGGCAGCTTGGCAAGCATGACCGCGAAGCCTTCTGGAAGGACCGCGCAGAAACCATCCGCTTGACGATCGAATCGCGCGCCTGGTATCCGGACGGCGAGCATTACGGCGCCAGTTTCGAGAGTGATTATCTCGATGCCAGCCTGCTTCAGATGACCGAATTGCGCTACATCGCTCCCGATAGCGAGCGGTTCCGTGCCACCTTCGCCGCGGTCGAGCGCGAATTGCGCAGGGGCGATCACATGCTGCGCTACGCCGCAGAGGACGATTTCGGCGAGCCGGAGACGGCGTTCAACGTCTGCACCTTCTGGCTGATCGAAGCGCTCCATCTCGTCGGGCGGAACGAGGAGGCGCGCCAGATGTTCGAATCCATGCTGGGTCATCGGACCCGGTCCGGGTTGCTGTCCGAGGATCTCGACTACGAGACCGACGAGCTATGGGGCAATTTCCCCCAGACCTACTCGCTGGTGGGGATCATCAACTGCGCCGGTCTCTTGTCGAAGCCGTGGAGCAAGGTCCGCTGAGCGAAGAACCGCGCCTGATCGTCATCTCCAATCGCGTCGCGGTCCCCGAGGCACGGGGCGCTTCGGGCGCGCAGGGCGGGCTGGCGGGCGCGCTCAATGCCGCCCTGAAGAGGCACAAGGGCATCTGGTTCGGCTGGTCGGGAGAGGAAGAGGAAGACGCAGGGGACAGGATCGATCGCCAGACCACCGACGGGGTCACCACCGCGACCATCCCGCTGAGCTCGCGCGATGTGGACGAGTATTACAACGGCTATGCCAATTCGACGCTCTGGCCGCTGTTCCACTACCGGATTGATCTCGCCCGCTACGAACGCGAGACCGCCAAGGGCTATGAGCGCGTCAACGAGACTTTCGCGGAGGCGGTATCACCGCTGATAGAACCCGAAGACCTCGTCTGGGTTCACGATTACCATTTGATACCCTTGGGTGAACGGCTGCGCTCGAGGGGGTTGAAGAACCGGATCGGCTTCTTCCTCCATATCCCATGGCCCCCCACGCGCCTGTTCGTATCGCTGCCGCACCACGAACGGCTGGTGCGCACGATGCTGCATTACGATCAGATCGGATTTCAGACCGAAGAATGGCTCGAGAGCTTCCTGCATTATTGCGAGCGCGAACTCGGTGCCCGGGTCGATGCCTCGACCGGGACTATCGAATTCGACGGCCGCACCACGATCGCCCGCACCTATCCGATCGGTATCGACTGGGATCATTTCAGCAATCTGGAGGGTACCGGCGAAGCGCGCCAGGCCGAACAGCGCATGCTTTCCTCCACCCGGCGGCGCACGGCAATGATCGGGGTGGACAGGCTCGACTATTCGAAAGGGATTCCGGAGCGGATCGACGGGATTGGCCGGTTTTTCGACCGATTCCCCGAACGCGTGCGCGACCTGGTGTTCATCCAGATCGCTCCGCCAAGCCGCGAGGATGTCGACAGTTATCGGAAAATCCGCGAAACGCTCGAACAGAAATGCGGGCAGATCAACGGCGCTTGCAGCGAAGTCGATCTGGTGCCGATCCGCTATGTCAATCGGGGGTATAATCACGCCGAGCTGTTCGGATTTTACCGGGGCGCCAAGATCGCGCTGGTCACTCCCCTGCGTGACGGAATGAACCTGGTGGCGAAGGAATATATCGCCGCGCAGGACCCCGCGGACCCCGGCGTGCTCGTGCTCTCGCAATTCGCCGGAGCGGCTGCGCAGCTTCCCGATGCGGTGCTGGTCAATCCGCACAGTCCGGACGACCTGGCGCACGCCATCGGCATCGCGCTCGACATGCCGCTGGAGGAACGGCGGCGGCGTTACGAGTCGATGATCGGGACCGTGCGCGAGGACAACGTCCAGGCCTGGACAGCAAATATCCTGCGCGATCTGGTCGGCAGGTAGGACCGCTCGCATGACTGGCGAACGTTTTCTCGTCACCAGCGGGATTCACAATTTCCGCGATTACGGCGGTTACGTGACGCTCGGCGGCGGGCGGGTGAAGAAGGGCGTGCTATTCCGCTCTGGCCACCATGTCGATGCCACCGACGAAGACCTGGCCGCGATCGCCCGTCTCGACATCCGCACC
>JBBSMH010000240.1:0-3533 GCA_038233275.1 Sphingomonadales bacterium
AGGGGGGAGATGCGGTCACGGTGATGCAGCCGCTGCCGGGCGCATTCGACCACATGATCGTCCGGGCCACCATCGACGGGCTCGATTACTGGCTCGACGGAACCAGTTCCGGTTCGCGGCTCGAAACGATCCACGAAGTGCCGGGCTTCAAATTCGCACTGCCGATCGTCGCCGGCCCGACCGGACTCCTGCCGCTCGAACAGCGCTGGCCCAAGGTGCCCGATCGGACCATCCGCGTGTCCTATGACATGAGCGGCGGCGTGGACCTGCCCTATCTGTTCGATCTCGAGGTGGAGACCCGCGGGTCTATGGCGAGCGCGATGCGGCCCGCGGCAGGTGAGACCGACCCTTTCCTGCTGATCGGCCAGGCCAGCAATTATCTGGAGAAGCTGGTCCCCGGCGTCATCTTCAAAGCCGCTTTCGAATTCGATGAACAGAGCGGCATCGCGGTCCTGCGCGCCAAGGGGTTCGATTTCGGAGCTTTCGAGTTCGATCGGAACATTGCCAGTCATGTTCCCGACACCGCGACCACCAATTGGGCCTTCGACCCGGACCGTGCGCGCAAGGCGTGGCGCGATATCCCCTATCAGGTCGGCGGGCCGATGACTTCGGCGCAGGAGACGACCTATCTCTTGCCGCAGCAAGGCAGGGGCGTGCAGGTCGCGGGGACTTTTGACATCGACCAGATCACCGCAGGCACGCGGTTTCGGCGAAAGACCGAACATTCCGGCGCAACGCTCAGGATCGTGGACTCCAGCAGCTACGTCCCGCGCGAAATTACCGTCGACGAAATCCCGCAGGAGAAGGCAGCCATGCGGCGCTTGTCGAGCGGAGATCTCAAGCTGCGGATAAGCGATCCTGAACGTTATTGGGAGCTCGACAACGCCGAGCTCGCACGGCGGATGAGCCGCTTCGAAGAGCCGATGGCGCAGATGATCGCCGTTAAGAGCGACGAAACGGCGTTCTACAATCTGCGTGCCCTCATTCGGACCATGGGTCGCGATTACGATGGCGCGCTGGCCGATCTGGACCGGGCCATCGAGCTGGAGGCCACCGCCGATAGTTTCGAGATGCGCGCGCAGGTCTATTCCGAGACCGGCGATCTTAATGCAGCGATCGACGATGCCCGCCGGACTTACGATCTGACCGGCAGCGTCGATCACGCGATCTATCTGGCCGACCTGCTGGCCCAGAACGGCGAGGCCGAAGCGGGCCTTGCGGTGCTCGACGAGCTCGGCCTTTCGGGCGAGGAGGGCCACTCGGTCGCGATGAGCTGGGCCGAGGTGGCCGGATCGACCGATCGCAGGGCGGAAGGCTGGGAAAAGCTGACCCAGGCGCTGGCCGATCGTCCGGGCGACGGCGGTTTGCTCAACTCGCAATGCTGGTTCATCGCCACTTGGCAGCACAAGCTGGACGAGGGTGGAGAAGTCTGCGACCGCGCCGTTCGCGACGGCAATTATTCCGCCGCCGCACTCGATAGCCGCGCGCTTCTCTATCATCGCCTGGGCGAGAACGAGAAGGCGCTTGACGATCTGAATGCCGCATTGCGCAAGGCGCCCTCGCAGGCAGCGAGCCTTTATTTGCGCGGTGTCATCCTGCTGCAACAAGGGGACACGGCAGGCCGGCGCGATATCGAACACGCGCGCCGGCTGCTGCCCTCGATCACGCGCACCTACCGGCGCTACGGCATCGAGCCGGCCGTCTGAACTAAATCAGCCCCTTGGCGCGGAGCGAGGCGTGCTGGCCGCTTCCGCCAACAATGATGTGGTCGTGGACGTTTACGCCCAGGTGCTGACCGGCTTCGGCAATGCGGCGGGTGATGGCGATATCCGCGCGGCTCGGCTCGGGATTTCCGCTCGGGTGATTATGCACCAGGATCAGCGCGGTGGCGCCGACATCGAAGGCCTTGCGGATGATCTCGCGCGGGTGAATCGCCGCTTCGTCGATCGTCCCCTGCGCGGCGATTTCGTCGTGGATCAGCCGGTTTTGCGCGTTGAGGTAGAGCACGCGCACCCGCTCCCGGGTGAGGTCGCCCATGTCTGCCGCGAGGTAATCGAGCAACGCCTGCCAGCTACCCAGGACCGGCCGGTTCTCGACCTTCCCGCGCAGCATGCGGCGTGCGGCAAGGGATACGCTCTTTAACGCCGCTACGCCCGCGTCGCCCATGCCCCTGACTTGCTTGAGCGCCTCCGGCTCGGCATTCAGCACCCCGGCCAGCGTGCCGAAACGCGCGATCAGCGCTTTGGCCACGGGTTTGGTATCGCCCTGTCGCATGCCTGCGAAGAGCAGGAATTCGAGCAGTTCGTAATCGGCCAGCGCATCCGCTCCGCCCTTGAGCAGCCGTTCGCGCAGCCGCGCGCGGTGTCCCGCGCCAGCGTGCCCGCTTTCATTTTCGACCGGGTCCGGCAACCAATCCCCCTGAACAATTTTGGTTCTGATCGCATTGCCTTCCACGCGGTTGGCGCGCAAGTAGGGACGGATGAGCGGGCTCGACGAGCGATCCTTGAACAACAGCGAGGTGGGGCTGGGCGGTTCGCGGCTAGGGCGCAAGCGCGTCTGGATTCCTGCTGCGCTGCTTGCGCTCTTCCTCGGCGGGCTGCTGATCGCATGGTTGGCGAGGGAGAGCATCGCCGACGACTTCATCGCCGACCAGCTGGCGGTCTACGACCTGCCCGCGACCTACGAGATCGAGCGGATCGGGGGACGGCGGCAGATCCTGCGCGACGTGGTGATCGGCGATCCCGATGCGCCCGATTTCACCGCGGAGCGGGTAGAGGTGCATATCCGCCACCGCATCGGCACGCCGGTGATCGAGCGGGTGATCCTGACGAAGCCGCGGCTTTTCGGGACCTGGCGCAATGGCGAGCTGAGCTTCGGAACTCTCGACCGCTTTCTGTTCGCCCCGAGCGACGAGCCGCCGGGGCTGCCAGATCTGAATGTCGCGATACGCGATGGACGCGGATTGATCGAAAGCGATTACGGGCCGGTCGGCTTCAAGCTCGAAGGGCAGGGCAACCTCGCAAGCGGTTTCGCCGGCATTCTTGCGATTGCCGCACCCCGGCTCGCGGTTGCCGACTGCTCGCTCGACGGCGCAACGCTGTTCGGCAAGATCGAAACGAGCGCTGGCGTTCCGCAATTTTCCGGTCCGCTCCGGCTAGGGGAGGCCGCGTGCCCGGAGGCGGGTCTCTCAGTCCAGCGCTTTGCCGCAAATATCGATGCGCAAAGCGACGCGGGCTTTGAAAGGTTCGGCGGCGACGCGGAATTCGAGAGCGCCGGTCTGCGTTATGGCGAATATCTGGCCAGCGGGAGCAATGGCCGTGTCCGCGCCTCCTGGCGCGCGGGCGTACTCGATACCGACCACATGATCGCTCTGCGCGGCGCGCGGGGTCCGCAAGCTCTCGCCGCGTTGCTGACGGTCGACGGTACCCTGCGCGCCCGCGACGGTTCTGCCGAGTTCGAAACGCGCAACGACATCGAGGGCAATGGGCTGCGCCCCGGCCCTGGCTTCGAAAGCGCGATGAACAGCCTCTCCC
>JBBSMH010000241.1:0-3528 GCA_038233275.1 Sphingomonadales bacterium
AGTCCACTGGCGGCGGTGAGCAGGACTCATTCCTCCGCCCGGGCCGCCGTGGAGGAACACGGCCGGCTTGGCGCCGGGCGTACCGACGCGTTCGTAATAGAGGGAATGGCCTTCGCCCACGTCGAGCAGGTCGCTCTCATAGGGTTCGATTTCGGGGTAAAGCGTGCGGCGGTTCTTGGTCATTCGGGGGCGGTGGCGCGTTTCTTGACCACGATCAAGGGGCCGATTGGTGCGCCGCTATCGAGCCGCTGGGTCGAGGGGTTCCACAATGCCGAGACATTGCCATCGAGATAGAGCGCGTTCTTCACGTTCAGCTCGTTGCGGTAGAATCGCGCCAGGCGCCCGAAGCTGAGTGGGGCGTTGGAAATGACGAAGTGGGCGCGGCCGCGCTCGTCGATGCCGACGGCGTTACGGATCAGGCGCGACGGTCCATCCTCCGTAATCTCCGGATGAATCTCGCCATCGATCACCAGCATCGGACCCGACTGCGTGCCGAACTCGGGACGCTCGCTGACATTCGCCAGGAAATCCTCCGTCGTGCGGACTTCCCATTCGTCACCGGTGCCGAAGAACACCCCATTGGGATCGAGGTGGAAATTTCCCTCTCCTTCGGCGGTGTTGAGGACCTGCAGGCGTTCTGAGTCCTCGACGAAATAGCCGATCGGATCGCCCTCCTCGTCGAACATCCCCGCATTCGTCACGAAGGCGATGTCGCTCGTCTTGCGCCCTTCGGCATAGGCGGTGAGGCTTCGGTAATTCTCTCCTCCGTCGGGAGCCAGGTCGGTAGAGATCGCATGGCGTGAGGGTATGGCAAGGCAATGCGTGAGCGATGTGTTCTCGAATATCACCGAGCGGCACGCGCTCTCGACTCGCGCCGCAATGGTGGGGGCGGGGGCGGGCGGGGACGCCGCACCATTGGGCCCGATGGTCGCGCGCGCAACAGGTTCACCTTCCTGCTGCTCGCCGCACGCGCCCAGCGCAAGCGCAAGCGCAAGAGCGCAACTTGCCAAAATTCTGGGATTCATTGTCCGGAACCTGCCTCGCTTGCGAGTCGGAAAGCTTCGGCCGCTGCGGCTTTCAACGCGCCCGCCTTGGCATGGCACTCGCGCAATTCGTACTCGGGATCGCTGTCTGCGACAATTCCCGCTCCTGCCTGAACATGCATCATGCCGTCTTTTATCACCGCGGTGCGCAACACGATACAGCTATCCACCGATCCATCGGGGGCGAAATAGCCGACCGCCCCTGAGTAAGCCCCCCGCCTTTCCGGCTCGAGTTCGCCGATGATCTGGCAGGCGCGGATCTTGGGCGCGCCGCTGACGGTGCCTGCGGGGAAACCTGAGAAGAGCGCGTCGAGCGCGTCCTTCGCCGGATCGAGCCGACCTACGACGGTGCTGACGATGTGCATGACATGGCTATAGCGTTCGATGCTGAAGCTGTCAGTCACCGCGACGCTGCCCTGCGCTGAGACGCGGCCCACGTCATTGCGCCCAAGATCGAGCAGCATCAAATGCTCGGCGCGCTCCTTGGCGTCGGCGAGCAGCGATCGCTCCGCCGCGTGATCGTCCTCGGGCGTCGCGCCGCGCGGGCGGGTCCCGGCAATAGGACGGACCGTTACCTCCCCGTCTCTGACCCGGACGAGTATTTCGGGGCTGGACCCCACCACGGCGAAACCCGGCAGGTCGAGAAAGTAGAGGAAGGGCGAAGGGTTCACCCGGCGCAGCGCCCGGTACAGTGCGAGCGGAGGCAATGCGAAGGGGCAGGTGAAGCGTTGTGCGAGCACGACCTGGAAGATGTCGCCTGCCAGGATATATTCCTTCGCCTGCGCGACCATCGCTTTGTAGCGGTCGGGCGGTATTTTGGGGGTTAGCGCCAGTTCGGGCAGTTCGTCGGCCGCACAGGCGGGAGGCGCGGCATGGACGGGTTCGGGGCCCGCCAGCTTGCGCAGGGCACTTTCGATCCGTTCCGCCGCCTGTTCGACCGCGTTCGGGGGATCCTCGGCGCTCCAGATCGGTGCGATGCAGAACATCTCGTCGCCGAGGCTGTCGAACACGCAGATCAGCGTCGGGCGGACGAACAGCATGTCGGGTAGCGCGAGATCACCTGCCGAAGCGCGGGGCAGATCTTCGATCAGTCCAAAGGTCTCGTAGGCAAGATAGCCGACCAGGCAGGCAAGCGCGGGCGGCAGCGACTTGGATGTATCGACGCGGCACTCGGCCACCAGTTCGCGCAAGGCGACGAGCGGGCTTTCGTTGCAAGGGTCGAAGGCTTCGCGATCCGCCTGCCACAAGCGGTTGATGGCGGCCTGTGGCCCTTCGACACGAAAGAGGAGGTCGGGGTCGATACCCAGCAGGCTGTAGCGTCCGCGCGTCTCGCCGCCTTCGACCGACTCCAGCAGAAAATCGCCCCGCTCCGGCTTGCCGAGCCGCAGCATGGCTCCAACGGGGGTTAAGGTATCCGCCACAACACGCCGCCAGACCAGCGCGGGCCTGCCCTGTGCCAGCTGATCGCGCGCGCGGTCCGCTCCCTCGACTACCGGCAAACTACCGTTCGCCGGTGAGTTGCTTGCGCACGGCCTCGATCGCATCTTCGTTGCGCTCGACGCCCATCGAATCGCGCATGGCGCGCATCAGTTGATCGACATATTCATTGCCGAGCGCCGGGCTGAGCTGGGCGCGAGCCTGTTCAACAAGCGGATCGTCATCCGCAAGGGTGCCCACCTCGATCTTGTCGAGATCGACTACGAACCAGCCCACGTTGCGGGGAGCCTCGAGCTTCTTGGTGGATCCCTGTGCCATGCTGAAGAACAGCGCCAGGGGCGCCGGCACGCGCTGGCTCTGCAGTCGGGCAAGCTCCTCGCGGGTCTGATTGACCTGGTCGGGAGCCGGCAGCGCAACCTCCTCCGCCGCCATTGCCGCGGCCAGGGTGGCGCCACCTTCGACACGCTTCAGCACACGGTCGGCCGCAGCGCGTGCGCGCTTGTTCCCTTCGGAGAGGCGCCAGCGGGCGATCACCTGATCGCGGATTTCGGCGAGCGGCGCGGCCGCGGACGGCGTAATATCGGCGGTTTCGAAAACCAGATAGGTTTCGCCCCGCTCGACCTCGGCAACCTGCGGTTCGCTTTCGTCCATTTGAAATGCGGTCTGCAAGGCAGGCTCGAGGCCCTCCGGCACCAGCTCGTTGCTCGCCCCGTACACCGTCCCGTCGGCAGTGACCGGGCGGGTGGACTGCAATTCGAGTCCCACGTCCTGCGCAATGTCAGTCAGCGTCGCGCCCGAGTCGATTTCCTCCTCGATCCGCGCCGCGAGATCGATCAGGCCGCGCAACCGCTTTTCCTCGCGAATGGTGTCGGCGATCTCGCTGCGAACGGAGGCGAGAGGTCGAGCGGGTCGCGGGTCGACCTCGGTGACCTGCGCGATATGCCAGCCGAGCGGGCTGCGCGCTGGTTGGGCTAGCGCTCCTCGCGAAGCGGCGAAATAGGCGTTGGCGACCGCTGCCGAACTGTCGCTGCGCAATTTGGCCTTGTCG
>JBBSMH010000242.1:0-3500 GCA_038233275.1 Sphingomonadales bacterium
AGGGCCGCAGGTACAGCGAACCGCCTTCCAAGGGGGGAAACCAATGGCCGTCCACCGCCAGCAGCTGCCGGATCGATTCCAGAAACAATTCCTCGGGCAGCTCGGCCATCGCCATGCGGCGCGCCGATGCGTTGAAGCGCCGCGCATTGGCCTCGGGCCGGAACAACGCCAAACTGCCATCGTCGTGCCGATAGGCTTTCAGACCCTCGAAGATCTCCTGGGCGTAATGAAGCACCGACGCAGCGGGATCGAGACTGATCGGCTCACGGGGGCCCAACCTCGCTGAATGCCATCCACCCTGCGCCTCGTCATAATCGATCGAGATCATATGATCGGTAAAGACCTTGCCGAAGCCGGGGTTGGCGATCGCTTCGGCGCGGGTTTCACCGGGGACTGGTGCGGGATGGGGGATGCGTTGGAAATCCATGGGGCGCGGGTATCGTCATGATCGCGGCAGGGCAAGATATGAGAAGGGCGGCTTCGGCATTTGCCAAAACCGCCCTTCGCATGGTCAGCGGCCGGAAGTGCCGCTCACGAAGCCTCTATCGGTACGATCCTCTACCGATAGTGCTCCGCGCGGAAACTTGCCGACCCCTCTGCTGAACCATGAGACATCGGTCACCTCCTTTCGCGCTAGTGAGCTAGGAACCTCCGTATCACCGGGGGTTCAAGACCCGCGTTCGCCGCTGATCCTGAGGACATATTTGAGTCGTGAGCGCCTCAAAAACAAGGCTTGAAAAAAAGTTTTCCCGCGTCAGAATTGTCCTTTGCGGCCGACGCGATTTGTGCGGTTAATCCCGACAATAAACCTGGTCATCGCTTCAGCACCCAAGCGGAGCTGTCCCCTCAGCGGCAATCCTCGATGACCCGGGTCACTTCCGCCCATGCCGGAAGGTAGAGTGTCTCGCTCCCCTGCGTTTCGACAGCGAAGCGCCCCTTGGTCAGCGCCATCGCATCGAGGATCGGATCGCGCGCCTGAATGCTTGCGGCAACATAGGGCAGCTGGCCGCCGGTCGGCTGCGCTGTCAGGGTGCGGTCCGCTGTCTCGGTCCGGATTCGCATGGGAACGGCGGCGCCGGCATCGGCGGCGCGCATCAGGGTGATGCTGCCCCGCGCCCTGTCGCAGCGCATCGAGAAGCGCGCCTCGGTCTGCGGCTCGCCGAACAGCGCAATCGAACCGCCCGAGGCGGAGCGATAGGTCCAGTCCCCCGTGGTCTGCGGCGTGTCCATCCAATTGGCGTAGGTCGGCTGGGGCGTCGGTGTCGGCGCGGGCCTGGGAGTGGATGTCGCCACGGGCTCGGGCGCGGGCGTGGGTTGGGGTGCGGGAACGCAGGCGGCGATGGCGCCGGTAAGGGCGAGCGCACCTGCTAGACGGGTATAGATCGGTTTCATACTCATCCAACGCTCGCTAAGCGGCAAATATCCGATGGTAAAGAAACGCCGCCTCGATCAACTGCTCGTCGAGCGCGGGCTGGCCGAAAGCCGCACGCGCGCGCAGGCGCTGGTGATGGCCGGGCTCGTCTTTTCGGGCGAGACGAAGCTGACCAAGCCCGGCCACAACCTTGCCGAGGACGCGCCGTTGGAAGTGCGCGGCCGCGATCATCCATGGGTCAGCCGCGGCGGGATAAAGCTGGCGCATGCGCTCGAGCATTTCGATCTCGATCCGGCAGGTGCCGTGGCAATGGATATCGGCAGTTCGACCGGCGGCTTCACCGATGTGCTGCTTCAGAATGGCGCGGCGCATGTCTTTGCGGTGGACAGCGGGACCAATCAGCTTGCCTGGAAGCTGCGGCAGGACCCGCGGGTCACCGTGCTTGAACAGACGAGCGCGCGCATCCTCACTACTGCCCTGATCGACCGGCCCTGCGACTGGATCGTGTGCGACGCCAGCTTTATCGGGCTGGCCAAGGTACTCGAGCGCCCGATCGAGCTGGCGGCGCCCCGCTGCCGCCTGGTCGCGCTGATCAAGCCGCAATTCGAGGTCGGGCGCGATGAAGTGGGCAAGGGAGGGGTGGTGCGCGATCCCAGGCTGCATTCGCGGGTCTGCGAGGAAGCGCTGGCGTGGGTGGAGGAAAAGGGCTTCGTGGCGCAGGGCGTCGTCGAAAGCCCGATCACCGGGCCCGAGGGCAATGTCGAATTCCTTATAAGCGCCCATCGGAATTGACGCTGCGGCCTGTGGCGCTCTAGGCGCTTGCCGAGAGTTTCCAGGGGAACGCAATGTCCGCCAAAATCGCCGAGATGGAACGCCGCCGCGAGGCTTCGCGCATGGGAGGCGGGCAGAAAAGGATCGATGCCCAGCACGCGAAGGGCAAGTTGACCGCGCGCGAACGGCTCGAGGTCTTGCTCGACGAGGGCAGTTTCGAGGAGCTCGACCGCTATGTCGAACATGACTGCACCGATTTCGGGATGCAGGACCAGAAGATTCCCGGCGACGGTGTGGTCACCGGCAGCGGTACGATCAATGGCCGGCTGGTGTTCGTGTTCAGCCAGGATTTCACCGTTTTCGGCGGCAGCCTGTCCAAGCGCCACGCGGAGAAGATCTGCAAGGTGATGGACATGGCGATGAAGGTCGGCGCGCCATTGATCGGCCTCAATGACAGCGGTGGGGCGCGCATCCAGGAAGGCGTGGCGTCATTGGGCGGCTACGCGGAGGTGTTCCAGCGCAACTTCCTGGCCAGCGGCGTCGTGCCGCAGATTTCCCTCATCATGTGCCCGTGCGCGGGCGGGGCGGTCTACAGCCCGGCGATGACCGACTTCATCTTCATGGTGAAGGATTCCTCCTACATGTTCGTGACCGGCCCCGAGGTGGTGAAGACCGTCACCAACGAGGTCGTGACGCAGGAAGAACTCGGCGGCGCGGTGACGCACACCACCAAGACTTCGGTCGCCGACCTCGCGTTCGAAAACGACATCGAAACGCTGCTGCAGACGCGGCGGTTCTTCGATTTCTTGCCGCTCAGCAACCGCGAGCCGGTGCCCGAGCGCCCGACCGCCGACGAGTGGGACCGCGAGGAGCCGAGCCTCGATACGCTGATCCCCGACAACGCCAACCAGCCCTACGACATGCACGAGGTGATCGGAAAGGTCCTCGACGAGGGCGACTTCTTCGAGATCCAGCCGGCGCACGCGGGCAACATCCTGTGCGGCTTCGGCCGGGTGGAGGGGCGCACGGTGGGCGTGGTCGCGAACCAGCCGATGGTGCTCGCCGGCGTGCTCGACATCAATTCGAGCAAGAAGGCCGCGCGCTTCGTGCGCTTTTGCGATGCCTTCGACATTCCGATCCTCACCTTCGTCGATGTGCCCGGCTTCCTCCCCGGCACGGGGCAGGAGCACAATGGCATCATCAAGCACGGCGCCAAGCTGCTGTTCGCCTATGCCGAGGCGACGGTGCCCAAGATCACCGTGATCACTCGCAAGGCCTATGGCGGCGCCTATGACGTCATGGCGTCCAAGCACTTGCGCGGCGACCTCAACTACGCCTGGCCCACCGCCGAGATCGC
>JBBSMH010000243.1:0-3469 GCA_038233275.1 Sphingomonadales bacterium
ATGGTGAATGAAGTGAAGGCAGCGCGGTCTCTCCCGCCTGCGCCTTCTCCCATTGCCCCTGCGGCACGCCGCCGATCCAGAATATCAGCGACTGGACATCGTCAGGCGCCGCGCGCTTGAACTGGCTAAAATCCTCGCCGCCCATCACGCTGGGGACCTGCATGACGCGATCTTCGCCGAAGCGCTGGCGGAAGCCCGCCATAACCGTATCCGTAAAACCGGGATCGTTGTAGGTCGAAGGCGTGTAAGGGTCCTCCACCGTGACCTCGGGCCACAGTTCCTCCGGCAACCCGGCCGAAATCGCCTCGCCCCGCGCTATGCGTTTGATCCCATCGAGCAGGAGCTTGCGGCTTTCGTCGGAGTAGCTGCGCACGGTAATCTGCAGCTTGGCCTGATCCGAGATGATGTTGTGCTTTGCCCCCGAATGAAAGCTGCCGACCGTGATCACCGCCGGATCGAGCGGCGAACTTTCGCGGCTGACCAGCGTCTGAAGCTTCATCACGATCGCGCTGCCGAGCACCACGGGGTCCTTGGCGGTATGCGGATAGGCTCCGTGCCCCCCAACGCCCTTTACCGTGATGTCGACGCTATCGACATTGGCGAGCGCGTAGCCGGGTGAATAGCCGATCATTCCGGCAGGGAATTGCGCCGCATCGTGGAAGGCGATGGCGTAATCGGGCTTGGGGAAGCGGGTGTAGAGTCCGTCCTCGAGCATCGCCAGCGCGCCCAGGCCCAGTTCTTCGGCGGGCTGGAGGATCATCACCAGCGTCCCCTGCCATTCGTCCCTTCGCTCGGCGAGCAGCTGCGCCGCGCCGATGAAGCCGGCCATGTGGGTGTCGTGACCGCAGGCGTGCATCACGCCCGTCCTGACACCGCTGGCGGGCGTGGCGGTAACCTCGCTGGCGAATGGTAGCCCGGTCTGCTCGACCACGGGCAGGCCATCCATGTCCGCGCGCAGCAACACGGTGGGCCCGTCACCATTGCGCATCACCGAGACCACGCCCGTCTTGCCGACCTTCTCCGTGACCTCGAAACCCAGGCTACGCATTCGCTCGGCCAGCTTGGCTGCCGTCTCATGCTCCTCGAAACTGAGCTCGGGATGGGCGTGAAGGTCGCGGTAGAGCTCCATCAGTCCAGGCATATCCGCCGCGACTGCATCGCGCAGCGCCTCTGCCTGTGCCGGAGCGGCAATTCCCAACGCGAGCACGGCGGCGCTCGCAGTCCATCTATGCAACATTCGCAGATCCCCTATTCCCTGTCCGACAGAACACATAGACCACCTGCACCATTGTCCTGATCCTAAAAAAACACTTTAGCGCCACCGCCCGTTCTGCAGAATGGCAGGGCGGCGCAGCGTAGGAAACCCTAAAGTCCGTAGGCCGTAACCAGCCCGATGGACAAGGTGGTGACCATGATGAGGACCAGCGGGACCCCGGTCCGGACATAATCCGCGAAAGCGTAGCTGCCTTCCGCCATGATCAGCATGTTCGTCTGATAGGCGATCGGGGTGGCATAACAAAGATTGCACCCGAACAGAACGGCCAGCACCAGCGGTTCGGCCGGAAGGCCCAACTGGGCAGCTATGGCAAAGGCGATCGGCGTGCCCACCGTGGCCGCAGTCGCGTTGGAGGCGAAATTCGTCAGCAGGGTGACCGCCAGCATGATAGCCCCCAAGGCGAAGGCGGGGCTCAAGAACTGCAAGCCGAGCGACATCCAGGCGCCAATCCAGTCGGCGGCCCCGCTTTCAAGGACGATTCTCCCGATGGCAATACTCGCCGCGACCAGGACTATGACTTTTGCAGACAGCGCGCGACCGACCCGGTCGAACATCACGCATCCCGTCACGAACATCAGGATTGCCCCGGCGAGGGCGGAAACCGCGATCGGCACCTTGAGCAGGTAAAAACCCTGAGCGCCGAAAAAGGGCATCCCGATAGAAGCAAGCGCAATGGCTCCGAGCATGATGAGGCCAGCAAGCAAGGCCTTCGATCGGCGCGGAAGCTCACGCATGCCTTCCAGGGTCAGCAGGCTGTCTGCGTTTGCAAACTGCTGGAGGTCGGCAGGAAGGCCCATCGCCAGCAGAACGTCGCCTTCTGCGATCCGAAGGTCGCCCACTTCCGAATATTGGGCTCGCCCCCCCACCAGCCGCTCGGGCCTATGAATTCCGATCACGGCGACGCCGTGGAGATCTGCGATACCCGAACTGGGCAGCGTACGCCCTATCAGGCGGGAATCGGCGGTCACTGTCATTTCCACTACCGCGATATCCGTTTTCTCGTCGGATGCGCGCCGGCGGATGCGGTCGATCACCCAACTGGGCGCTGCATCGCCCTTGAGCACCAGCATAGCTTCCTCAATCGCTTCGTGGGTGCCGGTCATCTTCAGCCGGTGCTGCGGCCTGAGCAAACCAACGGGTACGTCAAGGAACTCGATGTCGGAGGGCAAGCGCGAGGCGACATCCCCAAGCTCTCGCCCATTCAGAACCGAATCCTCCGTAACCCTCAGACGGGTTTCAAACCGGCGGCGAGCAGGCTGTGTCTCGACCCTGTTGTCTCCCAGCATGCGCGGCATGACGAGCCAAAGGTAGGGCAGCGCGACGAGAGCCGCGACCAGCACAATGGGCGTATAATGGAACACGCTCATCGCCGGCATTCCGAGATCCACGGCGATGGAGACCACGAGGATGTTGGTGGAGGTGCCGATGGTGGTGGCCATTCCCCCGATCAGCACCGCCGCGTTCAACGGTATCAGCGTCTTGGAAGAGGCCATAATCCCCCGCGCCGCCAGGCTGGCGAAAATCGGAAGAAGCAGGACCAGAACGGGCGTATCGTTGACCGCCATCGACAACAGCATCGCCACTACGAGCGACAACAGGAGGCCGAGCTGACCGTTGATCTTGAAGACGCGCTCGAGGAGGCGGGCTGCCGGATCAAGCGCCCCCGTAACCACCAATCCCCTGCCCATTATCATGAGCGCGCATATGGTTATCAGCGCGTAATGCCCGAACCCAGAAAACGCGAGTTGAAGTCCTTCGGTGGGCTGGCTTCCTTCAAGAGGAAAGAAATAAAGACCGACCGCGATCACGGCGATGGTGAGAAGGGAAACAATTTCGACCGACATCCGCCCACGTGCGAAGCCGACAAACATCGCGATCGTCACCACCATAGCGGCGATGGCGTGATAGGACGGAGGATCGGGCATCATCCGCCGGAATGAATCCAGAGCGGGCAACCAATTACAAGCGCTTTGTCGATCCTTCGATCCGCGCACGCCGTGGTGCCCCTGGCCCGACTCGAACGGGCACGTCCGAAGACAAACGATTTTGAGTGGGACGAGACTTCCGTAAGTATTTGATATAAAACGATAATTCTTCGGACAAGTGAAAACTGTGTAAGGTTTTGTGTAAGTTTTTAGGTCCGTAGGGGCTACCCCACAAAAAGTTGGGCGCGTCTGAGATTGCTACACCGTC
>JBBSMH010000244.1:0-3443 GCA_038233275.1 Sphingomonadales bacterium
GCAGAAATAGACGATCATCGCCGGCGCGAACAGCGCGCCGACCTTGGCCGTGCCGCGCTTCTGCAGGATGAAGAGAAAGATCAGCAGCACCAGCGCGATTGGGATTACCAACTGGTCGAGACGTTGATCGACCACCGTAAGGCCCTCCACCGCAGAGAGAACGGAGATCGCCGGAGTGATCATGCTGTCGCCGTAGAACAGCGCGGTCGCGAAAACCCCCAGGAGCACTGCCACCCAGCCGTATTTCGATTTGCTGATATGGCTGGAGATCAGCGCCACCAGTGCCAGGGAACCACCCTGCCCCTTGTTGTCGGCGCGCATCAGGATAGTCACATATTGCAGCGAGACGACCAGCGTCATCGACCAGAAAATCAGGCTGACGACGCCAAGCACGTGCGCGGTATCGAGCGCCAGCGGATGCGGCCCGGCGAAGGTTTCGCGAAATGCGTAAAGCGGGCTGGTGCCGATATCGCCGAAGACGATGCCTATTGCGCCCACCGCCAGCGCAGTCTTACCTGCCTTGCGGGCATGACCCGGGTGCCCCGTGCCCCGCCCGTCACCCTGCACCGGTGTGACCGTCTCGTTCATTGAAATGGCGAAACCGCCTGCATGAAACTATCCTCGCCGTTTTCCGGCTTTGCTCACGCGCAAGGCGGCGGCACCTAGCAGCAACCGATTCATGCTGCAATCTGCCGAACGGGGCAGTGCAAGATCGGCCACTTTCGAGAAACTCACTGCGCCTGCTTTCCCCCAATGAGACCATCCAGCCGCTCGATGCGCTGTTCCAGCGCGGAGCGCCACGGCGCGTTTTCGGGGGCATTTTGCAACATGTCCGACCAGATGGCGCGCGCCCTGCCCGGCTGGCCCGAGCGGAGCAAGGTCAGTCCGACGAAATATGCGGCCCCCGGGTTTGCCGGATCGACCTCTTCGGCGCGCGAATAGGCATACAACGCGGGCGCCGTCAGTTGGCCATCTGCGTGTTCGACCAATGCATTGCCCAGAGCGAGCCAGGCTTCGGCATCGTCGGGATTTTCTTCCACCGCGTTGCGCAGGAAGCTCGCCGCGTCCTCGTATTGCCCGCGCCGCGCAAAGGCATCGGCAATGAGAACGTAGCGCGCGGGGAGTTGGTTGGGAGGGAAGAATTCGCGCCGCGCCTCGACGACGAGTTCGCCGGTTCCATCGGTCTTCAATGCGGGTGTGCGGGGCGCGGCAGGCTGCCCCGGCGATCCCTGCAGCGCATATCCGGCCAGGCCGAACAGCAGGGCGGAGCCGAACAGGGTCCACCCCGCGCGCGGCAGCTTCAGCGCAAGTGCTGCAAGCAGAAAAGCCAGCGCGGCTAGCGCGAGGATCGGGACCCAGCTCATGTCCGCTTCCCCAAGCGTCGCAGCAGGATGGCGCCCGCTGTCAGCAGCAGGACGAGCGGGATAGCGAACAGCGGCCAGGTGGTGGCGCTCACCTCGGGCTTATAGCTCACATACTCGCCATAGCGCTCGGTGAGCCATCGACGGATGGCTTCCGGTTCCTCGCTGGCGGCAATGCGTATCCTGACCTGGTGGCGCATATCGCCCGCCATCGGGGCGTCACTGTCGGCAATCGATTGCGACTGGCATTTGAGGCAGCGCAACGTCTCCATCAACTCCTGCGCTGCGGCCTCTTGCGCAGGATCCTCTAGCTGGCGATAGGCGTAAGGCGCGGGCGGGAGCGATTGCTGCGCTGTCAGGGGAAAAGCGACCAGTAGAGCCAGCAAGGGAAGGGCCAAGCGTCTCATGCCCCTGCCTCGCGCAGCTTTTCCAGCAGCACCGGCACATCGCTTGCCCGAACGTCGCCGATATGCTGGTGGACGATCCGCCCCTCTCCGTCGATGACAAAGGTTTCAGGCACTCCCGAAGCGCCGATGCCGATCGAGACCTCGTTGAGATCGTCCGCCCCGATCGCCGAATAGGGATTGCCGTGCTGCGCCAGGAAGCGCGCCACGTCTTCGGGCCGGTCGCGAATCGCGACACCTACGATGTTCGCACCTTCACGACGCAATTTTTCGAGCTGCGGAGCCTCGGCGATGCACGGCAGGCACCAGCTCGCCCAGATGTTGAGCAGGCGCGGCTGTCCGTCGGCCAGATCGGCACTGGCGAGGCCGGGGAGGTCCGGGTGGGCCGGCCGCAATTGGAAATATGGCACAGGTTTTCCAACCATGGTGCTCTTGACGAAATCGTTCTTGGGCTGCGTGAGTTGGTAGGCTGCAAGGCCTAGGAAGCCTGCGAACAGCAACAGCGGCACCCACAGGCGCCAGGCTCTCATGCGGAGGCCTCCCTTCGCCGGGCGAGTCTCGCCGTTGCTGTCCGGCGCTTCAGATCCTGCCTGACCCGCCCGATCAGCGCCAGAGCGCCCCCCAGAGCGATCAGCATTCCACCATACCAGATGAAGGTCACGAAGGGCTTCCACCACAGGCGCAGCTGCCAGCGACCATCCGCGCCCTGATCGCCGATGACCGCATAAAGCTGTCCGTTCCACCGGGTCACCAGCACACTCTCGGTGGTCTGTTGCGCAGGAGCCCAGAAATTGCGTGATTGGGGAGTAAGCAGGATGGGCTCGCCGCCCTCGTAACGAGCCTGTAGCTTCCCTTCGATCGCGGTCCAGTTGGGGCCTGCGACCGGAGTCACGCTTTCGAGCACAATTTCCCAAGGGCCGACACTGGTAGCTCCTCCGGTGGTTTGTACTGCCGCAAGCCGTTCTTGCGAGAAAGCGCTCTCGCTCGCCATGCCGAACAGTGCCACCGCAATCCCGAAATGGGCGATGACCATGCCCCACACTGCGATCGGCAATCGCCGAAGACTGCGTCCGCGCAGCGGCAGGAAAGCCGCAATCGCGAGCGCCCCGGAGAGCGAAAGCCCGAGTATCGGAAGTAAGGAAATGTCGCCGAGCAGGCTGACCAGAACCAATGCAGCAAGCACGAGCGCTGCCAGCAAGGCCATTTCCCGCGAAATTCTGCCCAAACCGCCTTGCCGCCAGCGGAGCAAGGGGCCCACGGCCATCACGATCAGCATCGGAATGACAAAGATCGCACCGACGGGATTGAAATAAGGGGGGCCTACCGAAACGCGCACGTCGAAGGCCTCGGTCAGGAGCGGATAGAGGGTCCCGAACAGGACGATCGCGAGGATCGCGGAGAGCATGACGTTATTGAACACCAGCGCGCCCTCGCGGCTGGCGATGGCAAAGCGCTGGCCCTCGCTGACTGTGCCGGCCCGCAGCGCGAAGATCAGAAACGCGCCGCCGATATAGAGCGCGAGCAATATGAGGATGAAGCTGCCGCGCTCCGGATCGACCGCGAAGGCATGGACGCTGGTGAGAATCCCCGACCGGACGAGGAAGGTGCCCACCATGCTCATCGAAAAGGCAACTACGCCGAGCATGATGGTCCAGGCGCGCAAGGCGTCGCGCGCGGC
>JBBSMH010000245.1:0-3406 GCA_038233275.1 Sphingomonadales bacterium
AAGATCACCACCAGGATCGGCAGCACGATCCCCTTCAGCGAGGCCGCCTTCTCGCGCCAGGGCCGGGTATCCGGCTCCGGTACCGGGGCGAGGCTCGGGTCGAGATAGCATCGCGCCAGCACGTAGATCACGTAGAATCCCGCGAGCATGAAGCCCGGGAAGAACGCAGCGGTGAACAGATCGCCGATCGAGACGTTGGCCGTGAGTCCGTAGATGATGAGCACGATGGAGGGCGGCACCATGGTTCCGAGCGACCCGCCGGCGCAGATCACCCCGATGGCAAGGTTGCGATTGTACCCCTGGCGCAGCATCTGCGGCAGCGCCAGCAGCCCCAGCAGCACGATCTCGCCGCCGATGATGCCGCTCATCGCCGCCAGCACCACCGCGAGGAAGATCGTCTGCACCGCCACCGCACCGCGCAGCCGCCCGCCCACCAGCTTCATCGCTTCAAAGAGGTCGCGCGCGATCCCCGAGCGGTCGAGAAGCGCCGCCATCAGCACGAACATCGGCACCGAGACGAACACGAACGACGACACGAAGGAATAGACCCGGGACGTGATCAGCGGCACCGCCATTGGACCGAACCAGCCGAGCGCGAAGACGAGCGCCACGAGCAGCGTCACGAACGCGAGCGGGATGCCCACGAGGAGCAGCACCAGAAGCATCGCGAACATGACGAGCGTCGCGGTCTCGATGCCCATGGCCTTGAACGACCCGAAGAGCTCGAAGGCCTCCACTAGCGAATCCGGCCGCGGGCGTAGTTGAGCGCGAGGATCGTGAACTGCACCGCCATGACCGCGAGCACCACCAGCAGGAAGATCTTGAGATACGCTGGATAGGGCGGGTTCCACGCGCTGCCCGAGGTTTCGAAGCGCACCGTCCCGTCCGGCCGCCAGGCCGCGCGTTCGACCATCAGCCAGGCCGCCCAGGCGAAAAACCCGGCCGCGACCATGCAGACCAGCGAGATCACCACGTTGAGGGTGCGCTTGGCCCGCCCGGTCACGAAATCATAGACCAGCACCACGCGAATATGGGTGTCGCGCGCAGCGCAATAGAGGCCTCCGTAGACGAAAGCGGTGGCGCAGAGAAACACCGTCGTCTCGTGAGCCCAGATCGTCGGCGCCCCGAAAACGTAGCGTAGCACCACCTCCTGGATCAGGATCACCATGGCGAGCACGATCCCCACCGCGAAGACGATCCCGCCGCGATCGATCGCCTGCCCGAGGCGACCGGACTCGGGCAGCGCCGGCTTCGGTCCCTCGACCGCCGCCACCCGAGACTGCATGTCATCGCGCTCGTCCATGGTGTCTTCCGACTGCCGCGAACTGCGAACCGCGGCTGCCCGCCGTCAGTTCAGCAGGCCGTTCTTCTCGAGGTAGGCGGTCAGCGTGTCGAAGACCTTCTGGGCGTTCGGCGACCGGCTCGCGACCTTCTCCCACTCGCCGGTGGCGATGGTGCGGAACTTCGCGCGCTCCTCGTCCGACCAATTGTGCACGGTGACTTCGCCGCCTTCCTTGGCGGCCGCCACTGCCTCTTCGTCCCGCGCCGAGAGCACCTCGATCTCGTGCTGCGCGAACTCGGCGACCGAATCCTCGAAGATCGTCTGGATGTCCTCGGGCAGCGCGTCCCATTTCTCGAGGTTCATCGAGACCTCGATGAGCGGCATGGAGTGAAAGCCGGGATAGACCGGATGGGGCGCGATCTTGTTGAGCCCCTGTTCCTGGTTGGTGGAAAACACCGAAAAATCCGCGGCATCGATCACGCCCTTGTCAAGCGAGGTGAACACCTCCGAAGATGGCAGGTTCACCGGCGCCGCGCCGGCCGCGGCGAAGACCTGCTGCACGAGACCCTCGGGGGCACGCATCTTCAGCCCCTGGAGATCGGCGACGCTGTCGAGCGGCACCTTCGAGACGAAAGCCTCAAGTCCGGGGGTCGTGGCCCCGATGAAATGCAGACCGTAGGGTTCGAGTATCTCGTTCATCAGCTCGTTGCCGCCGCCTTCGTTCATGAAGTCGAGCATCTGCTGGGGATCCGACCACGCCCCGACCGGGTTGGCGATCAATCCGAAGGCGGCATCCTTGCCGGCGAAATACGATGTGTCGGTGATGTGCCCGTCGAGAATGCCCCCGGCGATCGCGTCCTGCGTCTCGGGATGCTCCACGATCGAGCTCACCGGCAGCAGCTCGACCTGCACCCGCCCGTCGGTCCGCTCCATCATCGAATCGGCCCATTCCTTCTGCAGGACGAAGTTCGGATTGCCGGCGGTGTCGCTCGACTGGAAGGTAAAGCTGTACTCCTGAGCCTGTGCGGTGCCGACCAGCGCCAGCGCCGCGGCTGTCATCAGCGCCTGGCGCGCGACGCGGGAAAATCTCGACGAAATGAACATGCGGAATGCCTCCTCCAAACCGTCCCTTCCTGGGTACGGTCGTTGCGTATAAATAGTCTGCGCTTGCCAGATCGTCGGTCACCCGGCCGCCCCCCCCTGCGACCGGCGCTTGCTGCCGGTTTGCTTCCAGCTGCGCTGCGGCAAGTAGGCCCGAGTTCGCCAGGAGCGGTCAAGACCGGATTGCGTCGGCCGCTAGCCGCGGACCATCGGGTCGTTGAGCTTGCGATGCTCCTGCAGCGCAAAGCGATCGGTCATGCCGGCGATGTAGTCCGCGACCACCCGCGCGCGCTGCGTGACCCCGCCCGCCTCGGCCTCGCGGTTCCAGGCCTGCGGCATCAGCTCCGGCGCATCGGTGAAGGTCTCGAACAGGTCGCGCACCACGCGCTTGGTCTTGCGGCGCATCCGCTGCACCGTCCAGTGCCGATACATTCGCAAGTAAAGAAAGGCGCGGATCTCCTTGAGTTCGGCGAAGGTCGACGCCGAGAAGCGGATCACCGGCGCGTCGAGGGCGCGAATGGCCTCGACGCTCGCCGGAGCGTGCCGCTCCAGGCGCGCCTGGCTCGTCGCCAGCACGTCCTCCACCATCAGACCGAAGAACCGGCGCAAGGCCTCGTGCTCGCGCCGCGCCGGTGCGAGATCCGGATAGCGGGCATCCACCGCGGCGATGCAGCGCCCGATCAGCGGCAGCCCCCGCAAATCCTCGAGCGTGAAGAGTCCGGCGCGCAGCCCGTCCGCGAGGTCGTGGTTGTTGTAGGCGATGTCGTCGGCGATCGCCGCCGCCTGTGCCTCGGCGCTGGCGTGGGTGTCGAGTTCGAGATCGTGGAGGGCGGTATATTCCGCGAGCGCGACATGAATGTCCCCCGTCACCGGCCCGTTGTGCTTGGCAATCCCCTCCAGCGTCTCCCATGTGAGGTTCAGCCCGTCGAACTCGGCATAATGCGCCTCGAGCCGGGTGACGATCTTCAGCGCCTGGGCGTTGTGGTCGAACCCGCCGTGGGGCGCCATGCAGAGCCCGAGCGC
>JBBSMH010000246.1:0-3385 GCA_038233275.1 Sphingomonadales bacterium
CAAGACCCTCACCGACAAGTTCGGCGGCGATCCTGCCCCGGGCGACGAATGGGACCATTCGAACCACCAGGGCTATGTCGCCCATATGGCGGCGATCGAGCCACGCGCCGATGAGGATCACGAGACCTACCGCCACCGCCGCGACTGCGCGCGTGCCAGCTTCCTGATGATCGAGCAGCGGCACGACGAAGACGAAAGCGCCTTCCGCAAGCGGCTCGACGAGGCAACCGACAGCCTGCGCGACCAGCGTGACCGAGTCGCACAGAAAGCGCGTGAGCTGGGGCGGAGCACCGGCCGAAACGCCAGCCGTCTGGCCGGCAAGGCCGAGCGGGCCTATTACGAGAACCCGCTGATCGGAGGTCTTGCCGCCGCGATGGTGGGTGCCATGGCCGGTGCCGCTTTCCCCGCCACCCGGATGGAGGAAGAGCAGCTCGGTGAATATGGCAGCGAAGCTATCGGTGCCGCACGCGACAAGGCCCGCGAAAAGAAGGACGATCTGGTCGACAAGGCCGACGAGAAGATCCGGTCCTCGAGCACCAACGAGAATTCGACCAGCGGGCAGGCTACGCGAACGCGCAGCTTCGAAACCGCCTGATCGATCAACACTTGCGCAAGCACAAGAGCGGCCGCGGCGGGATTTTCCCTCGCGGCCGCTTTTCGGTCACGGATCGGCCCGAGCAGGATAACGAGGCACCGGAACGCCTCTCACGCCCGACGAAGCGTGGACCCTTTGCCCCGCTTTGGCCGTTGATTCAGTAAGAACAGGGGCCGAATGCCCTCCCTCAGCGATGAGGCGAGAGGAGGGACGAAAGCGGCCCCGGCACACAAATTACCGAGGTTTTCGCACCAATGTCTTACAATTCCAGCCAAGCGGCGCCGGAGCAACAAAAGCCCCCCGCGGCGCAGCAACGCATCCGGCAGATGATCGCGGACCTGGATGTCCCGCTCGACGGGCTCCCGACCGAACGATCGCCCGAATACAAACAGCTAGAAAGAAAATATCGCGATGCGCGCAAGGCGCACAAGGTCGCGGAAAAACGCAAATCGCGGCGCGATCTCCAGCGTGCGCGCGAAGCTGCACGGCGCGTGTTCAAGGTTCGCCCCGGGCTCTCGGCGCGCAAGACCGCGACCGCCATGGTCACTGCAGGCGCAGTGGGCCTGGCAGCCTTTACCGCCCCGCCTCTCCAGAGAACCAAGTCGAGCCCCGAGTCTGTTGCGGCACAATTCGAAAATCCCCACCAGGGCCGCATGCCTGCATCGCTGCTCAAGGTCAGCGCCAAGTTCAAAGAGGCGCTGATAAGCGAAGAAGGCGTGCGCTATGTCGCTTATCGCGATGTGGCAGGTTACCCCACCGTCGGCGTCGGCCATTTGATCGAACCGCATGACAATCTGCGGGTCGGCGACCGGATTTCAAAGCAGCAGGTGCTCGATTTACTGGAAGGCGACCTTGCCGAGGCTGAGCGGCAGGCGCGCGACCTCGTTGGAAACCTCCACCTGTTGCAGCATGAATTCGACGCGCTCGTCGATCTGGTCTACAATGTCGGCCCGGGCAATGTGTCCGAGCGGGAGAGCCCTCGCCTCAATGCCGCGATCAACGCCGGCGACTTCGATATGATTGCCGCCGAACTCGATTACACCCACGCCGGCGGACAGGTAGCGCGTGGTCTGGAATACCGCAGCGAACGCCGCGCGAAGATGTTCCTCGACGCCTCTTACGAGGATCCGCGCGAAGTCGCAGCGGCCTCAAGCACCGGCAATCGAAGCTGAGGGGGCTCGCCCGAAATTATTGAGGGCCCGTGACCTATCGTCTCTTCGCAGCCATTCGCCCGCCAGATCCTATACGCGAGCGATTGCTGGACATCGAGGAGGGGATCGCCAACGCGCGGTGGCAGGAGGAAGATCAGTTGCACTTGACCCTGCGTTTTTTCGGGGAGGTCGAGACGACTACCGCCAATGAACTCGCCGACGCGCTCGGCAGCGTCGATTGCGAGCCGTTCGAACTGGCGCTGGCCGGCGTGGATTACTTCGAGAAGAAAGGCACGCCGCATAGTTCGTGGGCTGGCATCGGGAAGTCGGAACCGCTGATGACGCTTCACCGCCGCGTCGAAAGAGCCAGCCGCAGCGCCGGCCTGGCGCCCGAAAAGCGCAAGTTCGTGCCCCACATAACCATCGCCCGGCTAGATGCATCCGCCGGCCCGGTCGCGCCTTTCCTGGCCCGGCATGCCGGTATGTCGGGCGAACCGTGGAGGGTCGACAGTTTCACGCTTTACGAAAGCCGCCTGGCTCGCGATGGCGCGCGCTATACGCCGCTCGAGATCTTTCCGTTGCGATCGTGAGGCCTTGTCCCTTGCGGCAGCACCCGTGCAATGAGAATGTTGTCACAATGACCCCGACCCGCCTCTTAGCCCTCAGCACGCTCGCAATGGCTGTGGCCTGCGCCCCGTCCGATGCGGAGCACAAGGTCGCGGGCGCCGAAGCCATGCCCGGTGCCGAGGTTGCGCCAAGCGCCGAGACCGCGCTGGTCGAAGCTGCCGAACGCCCCGACGCAGGCGCCGAGGATTGCCTGCTGATGGTCTGGTCCAACCAGAACCGCCGCGACATCGAGTTCGATCGCGCCAACGACCTTGTCCAGGGTGGTGCGATTTCCTGCGCCACCGGCACCAGCGCCAGCCGCTTCGATGCCGCACTCGACGCCTTGCGCGAGGCGGCGCGCGCGGGCGACAGGACGCGGGTCATGGAGCAGGTGGGCCTGCCGCTGCTGTTCATCGACCGCAAGGGCAACAGGGTCGAGCTGACAACCGAAGAGGAAGTCGAGGCCGTCTACGACCAGATCTTCCAGCCCGAGCTGCTCCGCATGCTCGAGCGGATTGACCTGGCGGAGATGACGGTGGTGCCCGAAAAGGGCGGGTTCTTCGAACTCGGCGCGCTTTGGCTGGTGGTCGAAAAGAACGGCGGCCGCCCGCGGCTGGTCACGGTCAATCAGCAGGCGCTGGGCGAAGCGGCGGAAGCTGCCCGGCGCAAATCGAAGAACCGGCAGGGCGAGCTTGTCCCGGTCGGTTAGCTGCCCACATGCCGGGGGCCCGAAACCTTGCGCCCGCTGGTACGTTGTTGACTCGGCCGCACTAGCGGCGGCATTCGGCTGCCCGCCAAGAACCTCGACACGGGAGAATATTCATGAAGGCCCACATCCTGGCCACGATTTCCGCCGCAGCGCTGCTGGCGGGTTGCACCACCACAGTCGAAGATCCCGCCATGAACAGCACCGCCGCCTACGCGCCCGCCATCCCCGAAGGCACCGGATATTACGCGAGCGCGAGCACGCTGCCCGTCCACGCGCCCGACTTCACCAAGATTTCCGAGGAGGATTACCTGCCGGCCTTCGAAC
>JBBSMH010000247.1:0-3381 GCA_038233275.1 Sphingomonadales bacterium
ATTCGCCGATTTCGCCGCCTTCCGCAGCGAAGGCGGCTTCCAGAGGGTCGGGCCATGGCGCAGCAGGCTGGAGGCACCGGCCATCATGCGCGACGCGCAGGTATTGGGGGGCTGGCTCGACGCGCAGGAGGGGGTCGATAGCCGCGCAGGGATCGGCACGCAGGGCTATTGCATGGGCGGCCCGTTCACCTTCTGGACGGCGGCGGCGGTTCCTTCGCGCGTCCGCGCTGCGGCAAGTTTCCACGGGGGCGGCCTCGTTCGCGAGGGCGAGGCAAGCCCGCACGCTCTGGTCGATGAAACGAACGCATCCTTCCTCGTTGCCGTTGCGCAGGACGATCACGAGGAATCGCCGGAGACGACGGAGACGCTACGCGAGGTTTTTGCGCATTCGAGCAATCGCGGGGAGGTAGAGGTCTATCCGGCCGACCATGGCTGGACTGTTCCCGATTCCCCCGCCTACGACCGCCAAGCGGCGGAACGCGCCTGGGCTCGGCTACTGGCGCTTTACGACCGCGCGCTCGGCTGACCTTCGCCCAATTTCAGCCCTTTGTGAAAACGCGTTTGGCGTTCCGTGCCGGGCGCGATACGGTGCCACAACCCACAGAGGACAGGAAAGAGGGTATGACGATGGGCAATCTGCTGATCCTGCTGCTGATGATCCTGGTGCTGGTGGTGCTGCTGCTCACCACCGTGCGGGTGGTCCGGCAGGGCTATGTCTACACGATCGAGCGGTTCGGGAGATTCACCAAGCCCGCCCAGCCCGGACTCCATATCCTGATGCCGTTCATCGATCGCGTCGGGCACAAGAT
Source organism: Sphingomonadales bacterium (assembly GCA_038233275.1). Taxonomy (GTDB): domain Bacteria; phylum Pseudomonadota; class Alphaproteobacteria; order Sphingomonadales; family Sphingomonadaceae; genus Qipengyuania. Next base: position 810 of record JBBSMH010000247.1, read on the forward strand.
CAACGTGATGGAGCAAGTCCTCGATATTCCCGGGCAGGAAATCATCACTGCCGACAACGCCATGGTCGGCGTGGATGCGGTGGTGTTCTTCCAGGTGCTCGATGCGGGCAAGGCGGCGTATGAGGTTTCCGGCCTGCACAACGCCATCCTCGCGCTCACCACCACCAATTTGCGTACTGTCATGGGTAGCATGGACCTCGACGAGACGCTGTCTAAGCGCGACGAGATCAACGCGCGCCTTCTGAGCGTGGTCGATCACGCCACGTCGCCATGGGGGATCAAGATTACCCGCGTCGAGATCAAGGACATCCGCCCGCCGCTCGACATTTCCGAAGCGATGGCGCGGCAGATGAAGGCCGAGCGCCTCAAGCGCGCCGAAATCCTCGAGGCGGAGGGCGATCGCGCGTCGAACATTCTGCGCGCCGAGGGCGACAAGCAATCGGCGATTCTCAAGGCGGAGGGCAAGCGCGAGGCCGCGTTCAGGGACGCCGAAGCACGCGAGCGCGCCGCTGAAGCCGAAGCCAAGGCGACCGAGCTGGTGTCCGACGCCATTGCCGGATCGGGCAACCAGGCGATCAATTACTTCATCGCGCAGGAATACACCAAGGCGGTGGGTAAATTCGCCGATAGTCCCAATGCCAAAACCATCCTCTTCCCGATCGAGGCGACGCAGCTAGTCGGCTCGCTGGGCGGGATCGGCGAATTGCTCAGGGACTCCTTCGGCGAGGGGAAGGGGACGGTCGAAAGCGGCACTTCGCTGCCCCCTTCGCGCGAGCGGGAGCGGGTTCCGCGATCCAGCGTTCCGCGCAGCGGCGATAGCGGTTAGGAGCGCGGGCGATGGACTTTTCCGGGGGCTTCGAAGCCTATTGGGCGTGGTTCGCCGCGGGGCTGGCGCTCGCCGCGCTCGAGATGGTGGTCCCGGGCGTCTATCTGATCTGGCTCGCGGTCGCCGCGCTGATCACCGGACTGATCGCCTTCGTCGCCGATCCGTCTCTTGCGCTGCAGGTGGTCAGCTTCGTCTCGCTGGCGCTGATCATAGTTTTCTCCGCCAAGCGCATACTGCGCGACCAGCCCATCTTCAGCGCCGATCCCTTGCTCAACAACCGCCTGGGGCGGCTGGTGGGCGAGACCGCCGTCGTGACGCAGGCGATCGAGCACGGTTCTGGCCGCGTGCATGTCGGCGACGGCGACTGGATTGCCAGCGGGCCTGATCTGGCGGTGGGCGAGCGGGTGCGGATCACTGGCAGCAGAGGAGCCTGCCTGCTGGTCGAGCCGCTGACGCTGATCGCGGACGAGGGAACCAGGCCTCCCGCTGCCAGCGAATAGCCGCCAGCGGTCAGGCTCAGGCGCTCAGCCGCTCGGCAAAACGGCCGTGCTTGCGGTAGCGGGTCATCCATTTGTCGAGGAACAGGCCGAGCGGCTTGGGATCGATACCCATCTGTTTAAGGCCCGGATGCTTACCGGATATCACATTGCCGGCCTTGAGCATGGCCCATTGGTCGCTCGACATCGGTGTGCCCGGCAGAGCGGCGAAGATCGAGGAGACCATATCGGGCATCGGCACGAAGGTGCGCTTGCGCCGCTGCGCTCCGGCGATCTGCCGGTGAATGTCCATCATCGTCAGCACTTGGGGACCGCCCAATTCATAAGTCTTGCCCCCGTGCCGCTCGGGGCTCGCCAACGCGGTCGCAACGGCCTCTGCGACATCGTCCACATAGACCGGCTGGAGCCGCGCATCCGGCCCGAACACGGGAAGCACGCGCAACAGCTGGATGAGTTGCGCGAACATGGAGATAAAGCTGTCGTCCTTGCCGAAGATTACCGATGGCCGGACGATAGTGGCCCCCGGAAGAGCCTCGCGCACCAATTGTTCGCCGAGCGCCTTGGCCTGGCCGTATCCGGATGGCGATTGCGGGTCCGCGCCAATCCCGCTGATCTCCATATAGGCCCGCACCCCTTCTTGAGCCGCCAGGAGAGCGGCGTTTCCGTGAGCCCTGCCCATCAGCGCCATCTGGTCCCCGCTCCACGAAGCGAGAAGGTTGACGGCGGCGTAGCCGCCGGCCAGCGCTGCAGCCAGCGAGGCATCGTGCCGGATGTCGCATGGCGCGAATTGCAGCTGCCCGAGATTGGCGAGCGGCTTGAGCGACCAGGCTTGGTGCGGATCCCGGCTGGCTATGCGCACCCGCGCGCCGCGTTCGAGCAGCGCTTGAGCGACATAACGGCCGAGGAAGCCGCTGCCGCCCAGCAGAACCACCAGCCTGCCGTTCAAACCATTGTCCCGTGTCATCGCAATCGCCCGATACCTGTCGCTCTGATCTTTGGCGGCGCCCTAGCCGCAACCGCCGCCCCGCGGCAAGCGTTGCACCGCACTCGGGACTACGGTCGAATCGTTTGACAAGACGACCGCCTCTTCGCTACTGGCCCGCCCCTACCCGCGGCCGGACAGCGAAGACCGGCCTCTCGCGAGAATGTGCCCAGATGGCGGAATTGGTAGACGCACCGTCTTCAGGTGGCGGCGGGGGCAACCCCGTGGAGGTTCGAGTCCTCTTCTGGGCACCATTTGTTCTTCTCA
>JBBSMH010000248.1:0-3372 GCA_038233275.1 Sphingomonadales bacterium
CGCCCAGCATCGTCTTCATTCTCGGCCTGACCGTGTTCGGCGAGGAGCTCCAACCGGTCCAGGCCGCCTGCTTCGCCTGCATCTGGGCGGCGGCGGCGCTGTTCGTATGGGATCTGCTCAGGAGGCCTCGCGCAAACGCCAGTTGAGCGTTTCGCCGGCGTGAAACGGGACGATCGGCGCCTCGCCGCCGTCGAGCTCGTGGGGAATTTGCGTTTCCCGCCTTTCCAGCGTGACTGTCCCCTGGTTGAGCGGCAGGCCGTAGAAGCGCGGACCGTTCTCGCTGGCGAAACTCTCGAGCCGGTCGAGCGTGCCCTCTTCCTCGAATACGGTGGCATAGCTTTCCAGCGCGAAGGGCGCGTTGAAAATGCCCGCGCAGCCGCATGCGCTCTCCTTGGCTTGGCGATGATGCGGCGCGCTGTCGGTGCCGAGGAAATATTTCGTCGATCCCGACGCCGCCGCCTTGCGCAGCGCCAGCCTGTGCTCCTCGCGCTTCGCGACGGGCAGGCAGTAATTGTGCGGGCGAATGCCACCTGCCAGCATGGCATTGCGGTTGATGTGCAGATGCTGCGGTGTGATCGTCGCCGCGACATTGGGACCGGCATTCTCGACGAAATCCACCGCGTCGCGCGTGGTGATGTGCTCGAAGATTATCTTGAGACTCGGCAACCGTCGGACCAGCGGACCCAGGACCCGCTCTATGAACACCGCCTCGCGATCGAAGATATCCACCTCCTCGCTCGTCACCTCGCCATGGATGCACAGCGGCATGCCGATGGTGGCCATCCGTTCGAGCACGCTGTCGATCCTGCGGATATCGGTCACTCCGCTTGCAGAATTGGTGGTCGCTCCCGCCGGATAGAGCTTGGCCGCCGTAAACACGCCAGCCTCAAGCCCACGCACCAGATCCTCGGGGTCCGTATGGTCGGTCAGGTAACACGTCATCAGCGGAGTGAAATCGCTCCCTGGCGGGACCGCCGCCATTATCCGATCGCGATAGGCCGCCGCCATTGCCGCATTCGTCACGGGGGGCGAAAGGTTCGGCATCACGATCGCGCGAGCGAACTGCTTGGCGGTATGCGGAACCACCGCGCGCATTGTCGCCCCGTCGCGGAAGTGGAGGTGCCAGTCGTCGGGGCGGCGCATGATAAGCGTTCGGTTCATCGCCTTGCCTATGCCGCGCGCTTGCCTATCTGTCACCCATGCCGGCAACCCGCCTTTTCGATCGCGCCGTAATTCGCCTTTCCGCGCAGGACGCGGATGACGGTGTCGCGCCCTTCATTCAGGGCCTTGTTACCAACGATGTCACGCGAACGCTGCCGGTCTATGCTGGTCTGCTGAGCCCCCAAGGAAAGACCATGTTTGATTTCCTCGTCTGGCCCGGGGGCGAAGGCCAATTGCTGATCGATTGCGAAGCAGAAGCGGCTGAAGACCTGGTGAGGCGCCTCTCGCTCTACCGGCTCCGGCGCAAGATCGCCATTGCGATCGATCCCGCGGTCGCGGTCCACTGGCAGGCCCAACCCGGCGATGGCGGCGTGCCCGATCCCCGCCTTGCCGATCTCGGCCGGCGCTGGCTGGCCCCGTCATCTGAAGCCGACGAAGGCGCCGATGCCGCGTGGCGCGAACATCGGTTGAAACTGGGGGTGCCCGAAGGCCGCGGGGAAATGGCGGACATCCTCTGGCTCGAGACCAATGCCGTCGAACTGCACGGAGTCGCCTTCGACAAGGGCTGCTACATCGGCCAGGAAAACACGGCGCGGATGAACTGGCGGCAGAAGGTCAACCGGCGGCTGGTGGTCGTACCGCTCGCGCGTTCGCAGGAGAAGCGGCGCACGGCCGCCTATGAGGACTTGGGCGTGGCCATCGATCACCTGCGCGTGAGCGACATAGAGGGCAATCTCGCGCCTGTGTGGATGAAACTGACCGGTTAGCGTCGGCTATGGCTGGGAGGTCGTCTCGAGCGATCGCACCAGCATCGCTTCGGCACGCTCGCGCGCGGCATTTTCAGGAAGGCCCAGCGAACGGGCCAGCGCCCCCCCAATCAGCGCATCGCCCATCGCCATAAGCACCAGCGACAGCGTTTCCTCGTGCACGCGCATCACTCCGGCATGGCCGCTCGCCTCTTCGGGTGCGATTTCATCGACCAGCGCATGGATCGTCTCGACGATAGGCGTGAGCGCGTCTTCGTTTCCGGTCAGGATCATCCAGCTGGCAAGCGCGCCCGCGCCTTCCTTGTCGAAGGCGTCGAAGGCGAGATCGACCACTTCGCGTGGGCTGCCCAGCCCCGCGCGGCTGGCTCGCACGGCATCGGCAATGGTTGCGCACACGGTCTGCGCAAGGTGGGCGGCGAGCTCCTTCTGCAGCGCCGCGGCCGATCCGAAGTGATGCAACAAATTGGCATGGGTGCGCCCGATCCGGGCAGAAACCGCCTTGAGGGTCACCGCCTGCGGGCCGGATTCGATGAGGATCGCACGCGCCGCCTTGAGCGCGGCCGTGCGCGATTCCTGGGGGCTGAGGCGTTTGCGGCTTGCCATCGAATCTTATGCCTAATACTTTGTTAACGTCATGACGACCGAACTCCTCCCCGGCGTAGACCGCGAACAGGTCGGCGACAAGCCGCTGACTGCCTGGCGCAGCGCCACGCCCGCGGAGCACGAGCTGATCGTGCGGGACCGCCGTTTCGATCGCGGGTACAAGACGCCGCGCTGGTGGCATTCGAACGATCCGGTGGCCACCGCCTGGTACAATTCGGTCTCCGCCAGCCTGCCCCGCGGCGAGGCGTTCTTCATCGATACGCTCAAGCCCTTTCGCGATAGCTTGCCGCCCAGGCTGCGGGCCGAGGTCAAGGCGTTCAGCAAGCAGGAAATCAACCACACGCGAGAGCATGTCGCCTTCAACCGGCTGGTCGCCGGCCATGGCTACAATGTCGAGAGCATCGAGCAGGGCATTCAGGCGATGCTCGACCTTACCGAAGGTCGGCCGAAAGAAGTCAATCTGGCCGTGACCATCGCGCTCGAACATTTCGCCGCGATCATCAGCCGCCATTTGCTGAAGCATCCGGATTATCTCGCGGGCGCGGACCCGGAGGTGGCCGAAATCTGGCGCTGGCATGCGACCGAGGAGATCGAGCACAAGGGGCTGGTCTATGACGTTTGGCTGCACGCCACGCGCGACTGGTCTACCTGGAAACGCTACAAGACGCGCGCGCTGGTGGCGCTGTTGATCACCAGAAAATATTTCGGCAACCGTATTCGCGATGCCGTCGGCCTGCTCGAACAGGACGGGTTCGACCGCAAGACGGCGCGGCGCAAGCTTAATGCCTTCCTGTGGTGGAAGCCGGGGATGATGCGGCGGATGTTCTTCGAATGGGCGAGC
>JBBSMH010000249.1:0-3339 GCA_038233275.1 Sphingomonadales bacterium
ATTCGCGGCTCGACCCGCTGCTTTTCACCGGACCGATGCCATAGGGCGTTTGTGGGCCGTGCGGCGCAGACGCCTGCTGGCGGTGCTGGTGGCGCTCGGCCTTGCCCCGGGGACGCTGGTGCGCACACCCGAACCTCCCCCTGACTATGCCGCGCCCCTGCTGGCCGAGCGGCTGGATGTGGAAGCGACTCGGCTGGGCCCCTTCATGCTGCGCCGCGCCTGGCATCTGACCAGCGCCAACAGCCATTTCGGCGGCTATTCGGCCTTGCTCGCGCGCCCCGACGGCAGCTTGCTCGCAGGGAGCGACGCGGGGCGCTTGCTGACGATCAGGCGAGGGAAGAAAGGCCGACTGACGGGCGCATTCGAGGCCTTTCCGGGCGCGGCCAATTCGGACAAGCGCGATGTCGATCTGGAAGCGCTGACGCAGGACGGCGAAGGCAATATCTGGGCGGCTTACGAGGTGAGCAATTCGATCGCGCGACATGGCGGGACTTCGGACCGGGGTATACGCGTCCGCCCTGCGGAGATGGCCAATTGGTGGAGCAATTCCGGCCCCGAAGCGATGGCGCGCTTGTCGGACGGGCGTTTCGTCGTCCTTGCCGAGCAACGCAGCCGTTTCGGCGGAGACAGCCACGAAGGCCTGCTGTTTCCCTCCGATCCGGTCGCGGGCGCGCAGCCGGTAGTGTTCAGCGTCGCCACCCCGGACAAGATGCGCCCGGTAGACATGGTCGAGGCGCCGGGGGGCAAGGTCCTGATATTGCTACGCCGCTTCCAGCTGTTTCCGCCGCAATTCTACGTGGCGCTGGCGCTGGGCGATCCGGGGAAGATCGCCGAGGGCAAAAACTGGCCGATCGAGCTCATCGCGCGGATCGAGGGGGATGCTCCGTCCGAAAACTACGAGGGAATCGCCCTGAGCCGCGCGGGCGATACCGGCTGTACCGTCTGGCTGATTTCGGACGACAACTTTACCGCTTTCCAGCGCACGCTGCTGCTCGAACTCGCCTGGCCCGAATGCGAAAAGGCGCGCGAGAAACCCGCGCGCCGTTCAGGAACCTAGGCATTCGAGGAGGCTCAGGCGGCTTCCTTGGCCGCCTTCTTCAGCTCGCGCTTTACCTTGAGGGCGCGCTCGGAGAGCTTCTCGTCGCGTGTCTTGAGCAGCCAGTTGTCGAGCCCGCCATTGTGCTCCACCGAGCGCAGGCCCTGCGTCGAAACGCGGAATTTGAAGCTGCGATCAAGCTTCTCGCTCATCAGCGTGACATTCTGCAGATTGGGCAGGAAGACCTTCTTGGTCTTGTTGTTGGCATGGCTCACATTGTGGCCGACCTGGCGTCCCTTGCCGGTGAGTTCGCAGATGCGCGACATTGTGCGTCTCTCTAATTCGAGTGTCTGTTTCCCGAGAGTCGGGCGGGAGCTGTCTGACTGTCCCGGAAAGCGGCGCGCATAGCTGTGGCGCCGCGAATCGTCAAGCGGCATCGGCTGTTGCAGTGCCCTCGCAAGCGTACTAGACTTGCGCGGGACGCAAGGAGAGAAAGAAAATGAACAAATTCAGTACGATAGCGGTTCTTGCCCTCACAGGCTTGGCCTTGGCCGCATGCGACGTGGATCAGACCGAAGAAGGCGACATGCCAGAGATAAATGTCGAAGGCGGCAACCTACCCGAATATGACGTCGAGCCAGTCGATGTCGATGTCGAAATGGGGACCACCGAGGTAGAAGTCCCGACGGTCGATGTCGATGTCGAAGACGTTGACGCGGAAGGCAAGCCGGTAACCGAATAAGGGCTTTTTCCTCGAAGGGGGGCATGAATGTGGTCCTCACCCTTCATGGACCGCGCGCTCGAGCTTGGCGCCACCGCCGCCCGGCTGGGGGAGGTCCCGGTCGGCGCGGTGGTGGTGCGGGGGCAGCATATTATCGCGCAAGCGCATAATGCGCCGCGCGAAAACCGCGACCCCACCGCCCATGCCGAAATACTCGCCATCCGAGAGGCGGCGCGGGTCCTCGGAAACGAGCGTCTGACCGATTGTGAATTGTGGGTCACGCTCGAGCCTTGCGCAATGTGCGCGGGCGCGATCAGCCATGCGCGCATCGCCAAGCTCTATTACGCCGCGCCCGATCCCAAGGGCGGTGCGGTGGAGCATGGCGCGAGAGTGTTCGACCACCCACAATGCCTGCACCGGCCGGATATCTATCCAGGCATAGGCGAGGAGAAAGCGGCGCAATTGTTGCGCGGCTTCTTCCGCGAACGGCGCTAGAGACCGCGCCAGATCTTTACTTCCGCGTCATCCCCCGCGCCCGCGCGGCGTTTGTCGCAGGGCTCCGGCCGGAACCGCCTGCCGTAACAAAGCCGCAGCTCTTCCAGCCAGCCACGCTCGTTCAGTTTCACACCCACCGCATCCCGCCGCCAACCGCGATTGGCGACGGCGAACCACTCGCGCACATCGCCCACGGTCAGACCGGGTTTGCGCGAAAGCCGGTCGAAATCGGGGAAGTGCAGAGAATCGAACAGGATACTGCTGACTCTGAAATAGGTCTCGGGCCGCCGCGTCATGCATGCGCCGTGCTTGGTCCATTGTTTCGCTACGAGCCGTGCCGAGGGGCTGCGACACAATTGCCGGGCAATCTGCGCGCCGGTCGGCAGCCGGCGGGTGGGGCACCATTGCGGCCATGTGCGGCCGCTTTGCGGCCAGAAGCCGTGCAGCACGAAGCCGAACATGCCGCTGCGTCCCGAACATTGCAGCGCATGCGCGCGTTGGCCTGCGCGCGGTTTGCAGAACTCGGGGCTCCAGCTCAGCGCCATGGTGTAGCCCGTGACCGGGAGGCGCCGCACCGGTCCGTCGCGATCGATCGCAGGGCGGGTGACCGTTTGGGGCGCGCGGCACTGGTAGGACTGGGCCGCAACGGAAGATGCCACCGTCCCCGCGAGGAGCGCGATCAAGGCCGAGACGCGCCGGACCTGCGCTGTCATTCGAGAAGGAGACCCGGTTTCGGAGGGACGAAAGCGTATTTTCGCGCCTGCAAGGTAATCGTTCGATTCCGGGTCGCAATGGGCACCTCCCGTCATCGTCACCGATCGCTTGGGTCCGGGAGCGAGGTAAAGTCGAGCCCGATGTCAGCAGCCGGCGCGCTCTGCGTAAGACGGCCGACCGAGACGTAATCGACGCCACTTGCCGCCTTGGCCGCGATCGTCGTCAGGTCGATGCCGCCGCTCGCCTCGGTGGGGACCCGGCCCGCAACGATGGATACCGCTTCGCGCAGCTTGGGCGGGGCCATATTGTCGAGCAGAAGCCGTGTGGCGCCCGCTTCGAGCGCAGGCTCGATCTGATCGAGCCGGTCGACTTC
>JBBSMH010000250.1:0-3311 GCA_038233275.1 Sphingomonadales bacterium
CCGAGGCGCGGCTCGTCGCGGTGGACGGGCATGCCGTCCAGCCTCTCTCGGGCACGCGGTTCGGGCTGGCCATGGGGCAGCGGCTGGACATCGAGATCGACCTGCCGGGCGAAGGGGGCGTTTGGCCGGTCCTGGCGCTGCGCGAAGGCGCGAGGGAACGCACTGGCCTCATCCTCGCCACGCAAGGCGCCGAAGTTCGGCGCCTCGAAGCTGTAGCGGAGGCTGAAGCTCCGGCCTTCGACACGGACCTTGCGCAGGAGGCGCGCCTGATCGCGCTCGCCCCCCTGCCGGACCGGCCGGTGGATCGCAGCCAGATGCTGATGCTGGGCGGCTCGATGCAGCCCTATGTCTGGACGATCAACGGAGCCATCTGGGGCCAGCACCAGCCCGTTGCAGCGCGCAGCGGCGAGCGCGTGGTGCTGTCGTTCCACAATATGTCGATGATGGGCCACCCGATGCACCTGCACGGCCATGTGTTCCAGGTCGTTGGGCTTAACGGACAACGGGTCTCGGGCGCGCTGCGCGACACGGTGCATGTGCCGCCGATGTCGATGATCGATGTAGCGCTTGATGCCGGCGAGGCCGCACGCTGGATGCTGCACTGCCACCACATGCCGCACCTCGCGAGCGGAATGATGACGGAGTTCGCGGTCACCGCGTCAGCCTGACACGGCACGGGGCGCTCGTCCCGGGCGTCCCGAATTCCGGACATCCACCATCTCAGGTGCTGGCCTGCCAGATGTTATCGCAAAGGCCGAACGAAAGGCGCAACATGCAGCAGAAACGAAGGAGGCTTGATGATGAACTGGAACGACATCGGCCCCGGAATGGGTTTCGGAATGGGGTTTGGCTGGATTTTCGGTCTGCTGATTCTCGTGCTTGTGGTTTTGGCCATAGCAGCGCTGATCAAATATCTTCGGAAATGAGAGAAAGGACTCCTCAATGACTTATACAATCAATCGAATGCTCTCCGGCGCGGGTATCGATGACGTCGACGACCGCACCCGCAAGGCCCTTGCAGACAATGGCTTCGGCGTCCTGACTGAGATCGACGTCAAGGCGACGATGAAGAAGAAACTCGATGTCGAGATGCCGGCCTATCGCCTCCTTGGCGCCTGCAACCCAAAGATGGCGCATCAGGCGATCGGGATCGAGCCTCGGGTGGGCGCGATGCTGCCCTGCAACGTCATCCTGCGTGAGGTCGATGGCGGCGTCGAGGTCAGCGCCATTGACCCGGTAGCGTCGATGCAGGCGATCGAAAACGCCGAATTGACCGCGGTAGCGGGTCAGGTTCGCGACCTTCTGAAAAAGGCCGTCGAGGCGATCTGATGGGACGCCCCAGCGAAAACAACGCGCGTGAAGCCTTTTCTGGAGGCCGCGCGCGCCCTGCTGGCCTGTGGGAGGCACCCGAAATCCCCGTCGCCTACTTCTCGTTCGTTCTGCATTTCGTCTGGGAGTTCGTTCAGGTTCCGACTTATGCCGGCATGGCCGAGTTGCCGCACTGGGAAGCGATCAAGCTCTGTATGTCGGCAACTTTTGGCGATGTCGGCTTCGCGCTGACTGCATTCTGGGTTGCCTGTCTGACGGCACGGAGCCGGGACTGGATGCGTCGACCAACTCGCTTTCCCGCCGCGATGTTTGTCGCTGTCGGTATCGTCCTGACCGTGGGATTTGAGTATTACTATACCAATATCAGCCTACGCTGGACCTATTCGGAACTGATGCCGCTTGTGCCGCCGCTCGGCACTGGGTTGAGCCCCCTCCTGCAATGGATCGTCGTTCCGCTGCTCGTGATCTGGCTAACCCGTCGCCATCTCCTGGGGGCGCAGGCCATACGCGAGGCCGATGCATGAAGGTTGGATTGCCTAAGCGCCCGCAGCAGCTTCTGGCACGATCGTCGCGGCCGGGCGGGCACATCGTTTCAGCGATTTCTCGCGAGCGCGTGTTCGTGCGGGTTTTCGTGGCGCGCAATCCGGTCAGAGATACCGATCACGACCGCCATCAATTAAGTCTTGAGCTTCCAGTCTCTGGAAGCCTCAAGCTGAAGCAAGAACATGAAAGGTTGGCAGCACATGGACCACGATCATCATCATGCAGTGTCGGACATTCCGGCGGGAACTGAGTCGGCGAAGGACCCGGTCTGCGGTATGACGTTCGCGGTCAAGCCGGACACGCGTCACGCAGAGTTCCAAAGCGAAACTTTCCATTTCTGCTCGGAGAAATGCCAGACGAAGTTCAAGGCGGATCCGTGGTTCTACGCTTCCGGTCGCGCCGCTGGACGCAAGCAGGCCGCCCCGGCCAACACTCAGTATACCTGTCCGATGCACCCCGAGATCGTCCGCGATGCACCGGGGGCCTGCCCGATCTGCGGCATGGCGCTGGAGCCGATGCTGCCCTCGGACGAGCCCAGCGAGGAACTGACCGATTTCACCCGCCGCATGTGGATCTCGGCGGCGGCCGCGGTACCGCTCATCATCCTGACCATGGGCGAACTGGTCGCGCTGCCGGTGCGCGACTGGATCGGGCACCAGACGGCGAGTTACCTCGAGTTCGTGCTGGCGACGCCGATCATCCTTTGGGCGGCCTTGCCGTTCTTCAGGCGCGGCTGGGACTCGGTGGTGAACCGCAGCCCCAACATGTGGACGTTGATCAGCCTCGGCGTGGGAGCGGCCTATCTCTATTCGCTGGTCGCGACCTTCCTGCCGGGGGTCTTTCCGGAGCAGTACCGGATGGGCCATGGCGTCGGCACCTACTATGAAGCGGCGGTGGTGATCGTCGCGCTGGTCTTCGTGGGGCAGGTCTTGGAACTGCGGGCGCGCGAACGCACCGGCGACGCGATCCGCGCGCTTCTCGATCTGGCGCCCAAGACAGCGCGACGCATCCTGCCCGATGGGTCGGAATATGACGCGCCGCTGGAAAACATCATGGAGGGCGACCGGCTGCGCGTGCGCCCCGGCGATGCGGTCCCCGTCGACGGGACGGTGATCGAAGGCCGCTCGTCCTTGGACGAGAGCATGCTGACCGGCGAGTCGATGCCGGTGGAAAAGGGTCCGGGGGATGCGGTGACGGGGGCCACGATCAACAAGAATGGCTCTCTGGTGATGGCGGCGGGCAAGGTCGGGTCCGATACGGTGCTGGCTCAGATCGTGGCCATGGTGTCGAACGCGCGGCGGTCCCGCGCGCCGATTCAGGGGCTCGCGGACCGGGTCTCGGCAGTGTTCGTGCCAACCGTGGTGGCCATCGCCATTGTCGCCTTCGTCGTCTGGCTGATCTTCGGTCCGGAGCCCGCACTGGTCTTCGCAATCGCCTCG
>JBBSMH010000251.1:0-3294 GCA_038233275.1 Sphingomonadales bacterium
AGACCGGAACAGTCAAATTCTTCAATAGCGACAAGGGCTATGGCTTCATCCAGCCCGACGACGGCTCGGCCGACAGCTTCGTCCACATTTCGGCGGTGCAGGCCGCGGGGATGCAGTCGCTCGATAAGGACCAGCGCCTCAGTTACGAGGTTGAGCAGGGCCGCAACGGTAAGGAAAGCGCGGTCAACCTTTCTGCCGCCGATTAAGCTATACCGAACACAGGCCGCGCGTCGCCCGCGATGGTGGGCGGCGCGCGGTCTTTTCTTTTCTGCCCCCTCTTCTTTTCTGCCCCCTGCCGGAAAGGCCGCGAATGAGCCAGACATACGACTTCTATTACGCCCGGGCGCAGGAATCGGCTGCCGAGGCCAAGGCGGCGACACTTGCCAATGTCCGCGAACGGGCACTCCGCTCTGAAGCGACGTGGCGCGGGCTGGCCAATCAGGCGCGCGCGGTCGCCAAGCAGCGCGAGAAGATCGAGCGCGAGAAGGCCGAGCAGCGCGAGCTCGAGGCTGGCCGGGCGATCTGATCAATCCCGCCAGCGGCGGATATTTCCTGTTAGCTACTGGCGAGCTCTCGCAGGATCACGGCCAGGCCACGCTGCATGGTGGCAAGCGCTATTGCACCCGTCCCTGGGGGCGGAAACCGCATTTCCTCGATCGCCGGAAGATGGACGAACAGCGCGCGCGTAATCAAATTGCGTTGCGCAATCAGGTCCAGCGCGTGCCAATAGGCGTGATTGCAGACATATTCCCCCGCATCGTCCGACATGCCTGCGGGCACCCCCGCAAAGTCGAGCGCGTCCAGCAACCGATCGAACTCGATGGCCCCGTTAGCGCTTGATCTGACCGGATCGAGGTTTGGGGGCGGGGTCCAGCCGCTCGCATCGGCATAAGCCGGGCTGCACAGCGAAGTCGCCCGGGTCTCGATTTTCAGGCCCGACGCGATCGCGGAATAGCCGGTGAGAACCAATGCCGTGGGAACTTCAGCCAGCAGCTTCTCGATCTGCTCGCGCAGGCCGGAATAGACGGTGTCGAGCAGGCTCGTTCGCAGATCGACCCCCGCTTCATGCGCCCAATCCGGATGTCCCCGCAAGCTTTCGACCAGCAGCGCGCTCGGGTTCTCTCGCACGCCCGGAAAGGGACGAAAGCCTGTAACCACAACGGTCTTGCGCGAGGTCACCGACGCAGGAGTGCTCAGTCTCGCGCGGCAAGCGTCGCGGCGACATCGATCAGCCGGGCGTTACCGTGCGATGAAGATGAATCCGTCTGCTTTTGGGGGTCGGACGCGGCAGGGTGGGGGGCGAAGTGCGTAGCGGCTTCATTTTCGTCCTGGGGCCCCTGCGTCCGCGCGGCACTGGAATATCCGGCCCTCAGGGGATCGGAGGAATCGGCGCTCGCGCGATCAGCAGGTTCCTGCGGGAGGGGCGGCGCGCGATAAGTCGTGTAGTCTAGCTCCTCATATGCCGGTACGGCGAATTCGTACTCCGCGCTTGCATAGCTGCGCGCCATTCGTGTGCCGCGCCAGCGACCGTGCCAGGCGAGGTCATCTACCGCAACCTCTCCCTGCGGAGTTTGGAGGGCGTATTGGTCGCGCGGCGCAATGATGCGTCGTTGCACCTCAGGGCCGGGCGGCACGAAGCTGTGCTGCGGTATCGATCCCAGCGAGTCTCCGGCGCGGGTGATGGGCGTCGTGCCGACATTGGCTCCCCCGACTGCCCCTCCCAGAGCGAACACGACACAGGCACCCAAAAATACGGGATTGGCCTGCATATCGGTAACTCCAAATCGCTTTCGCGTCTCCCATTGAAAACTCGCGATGCGGGGTCGCGGTTCCAGAGATGACCCGGACCGCTTTCCTGTACCTTGCAATGACGATAATGATCACCTTCGATCAGGAGTTATCGGCATGATGAGAATCTCGGCAATATTTGCTGCCGCTCTTGCCGCAGGCGCGTGTCAGGCCGGAAGCGCAGGGGGAGATGACAGATCGACCGAGGCGTTCTCCGCCATCGGGCCGGACGAGACGATACAGTTTACCGGCACCGAACCGTTCTGGGGTGGGGAAGTGCGCGGGGCCTCGCTGATCTATTCGACGCCCGAGAATATCGACGGGGTCACCATCGCGGTCGAGCGCTTCGATGGGAACAGCGGGACGAGCTTCAGCGGTGAACTCGATGGCCGGAGCTTCGACCTGACGATCACGGAGGGTAGCTGTTCGGACGGCATGAGCGACCGCACCTATCCATTCAACGCGACCCTGAAACTGGACGAAGAAGTGCGAAGCGGCTGCGCCTACACAGAGAGCCAGCCCTTCACTGGGTCCCAAACTCCCTAATCCACGCCTCGGCGGGGCTGAATGAGGTACCCGCTAGCGGCGCGGAACCCCGGCCCGGTCGAGCTCGCGGCCCAGCCTGCCGGTCAGCCACAACCCCCACATTCTGAAATCGGCTACCAGGCTCCAAAGGGGATAGGTGAAAGTCGCAGGACGATTCTTCTCCACCCCGAAATGCGCCACCCACGCGAAGAAATAGCCCGCGAATGGCAGAGCCGCGAGCAGCAACCAGCGGCCCGTCAAGCCAGCGGCGAGCGCCAGTGCGACCACGAGTGTGGTGCCGATGTAGTGCAGCGCGCGCGTCTGCGGTCTGGAATGTTCGCGCAGGTAAAAGGGCCAGAACGAAGCGAAGGTGGTGTGGTCTCGCGTCATGATGAGCGGCGCGGCTGCACGCTAGAACAGCCCCGGAACCTCCCACTGAACCAGATTCGGGCGGGTCGGCTGGAGAACCTGTCGCTGCGAGGTGACGGACTGTGCCGTGACGCCCTGCGTTGCCGCGATGGGAGCGCATGTGCGCCCGGCCAAAAAGTCCAGGGCGACACTCACCGAAGCCTCGTTCGGCTCACCCAGCTGGGTGAAGATGTCGTCGCCGGCGGCGCAAGTCTTCTGCATGACGGGAGCGAGGCCGTTGAAATACTCGCCCTGACCGTTGGCATTGACGGTCTTGAAGGTCACCGCGCGGAGACGATCGTCGCAGGCCGAGCGGTCGAAAGCGAACTGGCCGACCGGTTTGCCAAAGGTGTTGCTACCCACCAGCGCCAGGTTCGCGCCCAGATAGGGGATAAAGGAATTGGTAACGAGCTCGCTGGCGGAGGCCGTCCCGCCCCGTCCGATCACCGCGATCTTGGTAGCGGCTATGGCTTGCGGTTGCTGTTTGAAAAGATCGGTCTCGTTCTGGGAGGCCTTCGAGGGACGCAGGATCGTCTTGCTGAAGACCTGGCCTGTCCGCCCTTCCGCCAACAG
>JBBSMH010000252.1:0-3273 GCA_038233275.1 Sphingomonadales bacterium
CGGGACTGGCGCTGATCCCGCGTGGAGGGGCGCAGATCGTCGCTCCCGGGGCGGGCCGCGTCGCGTTCGCCGGCCCCTACCGCGGCTATGGCGAGATCGTGATCATCGAACATGCCAATGGCTGGACCAGTCTGGTGACCGGATTATCCGGCCTGGTGACCCGCGTGGGCCAAGGCGTGATGCCCGGATCGCCGCTCGGCATGGCTTCTTCGCGCCAGCCCCTGGTTACTCTCGAACTGAGGAGGGAGAGCGAGCCGGTCAATCCGCTGGAATATCTCGAATAGGCTGCAACCCGTGTCACCGGGGAGCTCGGCTAGAGCACAGGGCGATCATCATCTGGTATTCATAGATGAGCAGGCATAGAATGGCCGCAAACACGATTGGATGCACCGGATGAAATTCGCCCAGCTCGCACGCAGCGCCGCGCTCGTCACCGCGGTGGCCCTGATTCCCGCGACGACCGCCGGCTTCGCGCAGGTCGACGGGCGCGCAGGCCCTGAATTCGCTAAGCTCTTCGCCACCTACCAGCGGATCAAGGCCAGCTATGTCGAGGAGGTGAAAGACGACGTGCTGATTCGCGGAGCGATCGACGGCATGCTCGCAGCGCTCGATCCGCATTCGGCCTATCTCGACGGGTCCGACCTCCAGCGGCTCGAAACCATGATCGACGGGAATTACTCGGGGCTCGGGCTCTCGGTCATCATGGACGACGGCGCGGTCAAGATCATCTCGCCGTTTCGCGGAAGCCCGGCCGACAAGGCGGGAATCAAGGCAGGCGATTACATCACTCATCTCGATGGCGAGCTGATCTACGGCGGCGATCTCGACGATGCGGTGAGCCGCATGCGCGGACAGGCAGGGACCTCGATTCGCCTGACAATATTCCGCCCCGGGCGCGACAAGCCGTTCGATGTCACGGTGACGCGCGGCATAATCGATCTCGAGCCGGTCACGCATGAGCTCAAGCCCGGCAATATCGGGCACATCATGATCAATGAATTCTCGCGTGATGTCGGCAGCGATGTGTTCGCCGCGTGGGAGGCGTTGCAGACCGAGGCGAGCGGTCGACTCAACGGGCTCGTTCTCGACCTGCGCTCCAACCCCGGCGGCTCGCTCGACGAAGCTGTGGCGCTCACCGACCTGTTCCTGACCAAGGGCCAAATCGTCTCGCAACGCGGACGCCAGCGCGGCGAGACCATCAGCTACGACGCCGAAAGCGTCTTTCGCGGGGATATCGCGCAAGGCGTGCCGATTGTGGTGCTTATCGACTCGGGTTCGGCCTCGGCCTCGGAGATCGTCGCAGGCGCGCTGCAGGATCATCGCCGCGCGGTGATCATGGGCGATCGCAGCTTCGGCAAGGGCAGCGTCCAATCGCTGCTGCCATTGGGCCGCAACGCCGCTCTCAAGTTAACGACCGCGCGCTATTACACGCCCTCGGGCCATTCGGTGCAGGAAGGCGGAATCAAGCCGGACATCGCCGTGCCCCAGCTTTCGGATCCCGATCTGGCCACGCGGTCGCGCTTCATCATGCGCGAATCGGACCTGCGCGGCCACCTGATCAACGAGGTCGGGCTGGAGGATTCGGCAATGGAAAGCGACAAGCGCGACGACCCGCGCTTCAAGCTCACTGCAGAGGAGCTCAAAGAGCAGGGGATCGAGGACTTCCAGCTCCATTATGCGCTTGAAACGCTTCGGCGGACCGTGCCCAACGCCGTGGCGCGTCGCCGCTGAGGCGAGACGCTGCGATGATGTTGCCGCATAATGTCCGGCTGGCTCAGTGGCTTGCGCTGGCCGTTCCCGCGCTGTTGCTCGGCGGTGCCTTTATCTCGCAATACGGCTTCGGGCTTTATCCGTGCGAAATGTGCTGGTGGCAGCGCTGGCCGCATTTCGCTGCGCTCGCATTCGGGTCGCTCTCACTTCTCGCACCAGTGAAGCGGCTGTTGATCGGCCTGGCCGGATTGATGATCCTCACCTCGGGGGTGATCGGCGGCTTCCATGCCGGCGTCGAATATGGGTGGTGGGAAGGGATAACCGGCTGCGCCAGCATCATCGCGTCCGGCGGCGGCAGCGCACTCGATTCGATCATGAATGCGCCAATGGTCCGCTGCGACGAGGCACCATGGAGCTTGCTGGGCGTTTCGCTGGCGGGATGGAACTTCCTGATTTCTACCGCGAGCGGTCTTGCCATCCTGGTCCTGCTCGCCCGAAAGGATCGCATCGATCATGCCAGCTAGCACCAAAGCCGATATCGCGCGAATGATCCGCGTCGATCAGGCCGGCGAGTATGGCGCCACGCGCATCTATGCAGGTCAGCTCGCGGTCATGGGCGACCGCGCGCCGCATTCGGCGGAAATCGCCGGAATGGCCGAACAGGAAGCAGGCCACCGCGCAAAATTCGACGCTTTGATGGCGCGTCGCGGAGTACGCCCCACCGCGCTGCAGCCCTTCTGGGATGTCGCGGGCTTTGCTCTGGGTGCAGGCACCGCGCTGATCGGCCCCGAAGCGGCGATGGCCTGCACCGCCGCGGTGGAAGAAGAAATCGACCGCCATTACACCCAACAGCTCGACGAACTGGCCGAAAACGGCACCGACCCCGAACTTGCCGCGATGATCGAGGAATTCCGCGAGGATGAGCGTGCGCATCGCGACGCCGCGCTGGCCGCAGGTGCGGAAAAAGCGCCCCTCTATCCGGTGTTGTCGGGGCTTATACGAATGGGCTGCCGGGCGGCGATCCGGATATCGGAGCGGATCTGACGCGGAACGGTTTGGCGCCTTTGCGCGCTTCATATGGTATTCACTCCGTTGCGCGCCATTTGGCGTTGTACGAATGCATTCGAGGATTCTCATGAACTTCCGCCCGATCTTCGCTCTTCTCGCCGCTGGAACCGCCCTTTCAGTCCCTGCCCTGGCGCAGGAGGATTCGGGCGACACCGTCAATATGGTTATCGTTTACGGCGACGATGCCTGCCCGCAGAGTTCGCCCGACGAGATCGTCGTCTGCGCGCGTCAGTCGGAAGACGAGCGGTTCCGCATTCCGGAAACGCTGCGCTACAGCGAAAATCCCGCCAACCAGTCATGGGCCGAACGGGTCGAGCGTCTCGAAATGGTCGGTGCTTTTGGCACGATGTCCTGCACCCCAGTGGGCGCGGGCGGGATAACCGGGTGTACGCAACAGATGATCGACGCGGCTTACGACGACAAGGAAAACGCCAGCAGTGTGCGGTTCAGCCAGTTGATCGAGGCGGCACGACAGGAACGGCTCGGCACAATCGA
>JBBSMH010000253.1:0-3266 GCA_038233275.1 Sphingomonadales bacterium
ATGGTGGGCGCGGCAGGGATTGAACCTGCGACCCCACCCGTGTGAAGGGTGTGCTCTACCACTGAGCTACGCGCCCGCCCGTATGGCGGCAGAACCATCGTCTCCGCGGGGCAGGGGCGCGCCTTTACGCTCCCCGTTCGCGCAGTGCAAGCACCGAGGCAGGCGCGTGCGCGCTCACGGGGCCAACAGCAGCGCCAGCTTGGCGAACCAGCCTTCGAGACGCGCGGCCACCGGTGGCTGACCCGTCTTGCGCACCGGGCACTCGAGGCAATAGGCCTGCATGCCCTTCGTCGTCAGCAGCCGGTCGAGGTCGGTCGCGATCCGCGCGTCGAGCGCCTGTTGCCGCATGCCGAAAAAGCCCGCCGCGTCCGGTCCCGCCTGTCCGCTGTCCTCGACCAGCCATTGGCGCAGCAGCGTGTCATAGGTGCTCGGCTCCTCCCCCAGGTAGCTGGCATACCACTCGCCATCCTCGATCCCGGCTTTCGCCGCGGCCCATGCCAGGGCATCCTCCAGCCCCCCGTATTGGTCCACAAGGCCGATCTGGCGCGCTGCGCCGCCGTCCCAGACGCGGCCCTGGGCGATCGCATCGACCCGCTCGGGCGTCATACCCCGCGATTGCGCGACGCGGGCAAGGAAATCGCCGTAGCCGTCTTCGATCGACGCCTGGAGAATGGCGTCCACTTCGGGGGTGAAGCCTGCAACGAGGTCGGGCTGGCCCGACAGCGGCGTGGTCCGCACCCCGTCGGTGGTGATGCCGATCTCGGCAGCGGTGCGCTCGAAGGTCGGGACCACCGCGAAAATGCCGATTGAACCGGTAATCGTCTCGGGTTCGGCGAAGATGCGGTCCGCAGGGGTCGATACCCAATAGCCGCCGCTTGCGGCGAGATTGGCCATCGACACCGCCACGGGAATACCTTTGGCCTTGTGGCGCAGAATCGCGCGGCGGATCTCCTCGCTCGCTAGGACCGAGCCGCCGGGCGAATCGACCCGCACGACCAGCGCCGCAAAGTCGTCCTCGAGCGCCTGGTCGAGCAGATCGGCGATGCGTTCGCCTCCGGCCGTGCCCGGCCCGGCATCGCCGTCTACGATCTCGCCCGCGATGGTTACCACCCCGATTGCGCTGCCGGCCTCGCCCGGTGCGATGTCCTGGAGCCAGGCGCCGAGGTCGGTCGAAGGATAGGCGTTGAGCTCGTTGCTCCACGAATCCTCTCCGACCACCTCCACCAGCCGCGCTTCGAACTCCTGTCGGCTGCCAAGCGTATCGACCAGTCCGGCCGCCTTGGCCGCCGTGGCGAAATCGCCCCCGGCCGCTTCGATCCAGCCGACTGGGTCCCGCGTGATCTCGTCGATCCGCACCGCCGGCCGCGCCTTCTTCACATGCGCCTGCCATTCTTCCCACAGCGCGCTGTAGAGCGCATTGGCGTTCTCGCGCGCCTCTTCGGACATGGAACTGAGGATGAAGGGCTCGACCGCGCTCTTGTAAGTGCCGACGCGATAGACGCGCGCGTTGACCTTGAGCTTGTTGATCAGCTCTCCATAATACATCCGCTCGCCGCCCGGCCCGGCGATGATCGCGCCGCCCAGGGGATCGACCCAGACCTCGCTGGCATGGCTGGCAAGCAGAATGGCATCGTCGCCGTAGAAGGTAGCGAAGGCGAGTACCGGCTTTTCCGCCGCGCGCACGCGGTCCAGCGCTTCGCCGATGGTCTGGAGGTGGACCTGCCCGCCACCCATGAAACGATCGAGATCGAGCACCACGGCTTCGATGCGATCGTCCGAGGCCGCCGCGTCGAGCGCATGCACCAGATCGCGCGCCTGGTACTCGCCGATCGGCGCTTGGCCCGAGATCAACGCTGCAAAGGGATCTATCTCGGTGCGCTCCTCGACCACCATGCCGTCGAGTTCGAGCAGCAGTGCGCCCTCGCGCACTTCGGCGGCGCTCGGCCGCGCCGTCAGAACCGCGAACAGCGCCCAGAAGAACAACAGCATGAAGACGAGCACCAGCCCGTCCTTGATGCCCACCAGCAACCGCCAAACCCGGCCAGCAAAACTCATGCGAAATTCCCCTTAACGTCTTTGCCTCGGACATAGGTGCCGATCCGCCGGCGCGCCACCGATAATGCTTGAGCGGCCAATTCCTCTCGACTAGGGGCTTGGCTTTAATGACATCGCCCAGCGCATCCTCGGGTTCCGGCCGCTATCCAGCGGGCCGGCTGGCCTTCCCGCACCGCGATCTGACGGGCATCGGCCAGCTCGAGCGGCACGAAATCCTGTTCCTGCTCGATGAGGCCGAACAATGGGTCGAGTTGAACCGCAGCGCCAGCAAGCACCGCGATCTGCTGGCGGGCCTGACGATCATCAACGCCTTCTTCGAAAACTCGACCCGCACGCTGCTCAGCTTCGAGATTGCGGGCAAGCGGCTGGGCGCGGATGTGGTCAACATGCATGCAGCGCAATCCTCCGTGAAGAAGGGCGAGACGCTGATCGACACGGCGATCACGCTGAATGCCATGCGTGCCGATGCGATCGTCATCCGGCACGGCTCGAGCGGGGCTACCCAACTTATCGCGAGCAAGGTCGATTGCCCGGTGCTCAACGCTGGCGACGGCAGTCACGAACATCCTACCCAGGCGCTGCTCGATGCGCTGGCGCTGCGTCATGCCCTGCGCGACCGGGGCGAGAGCGCCGAGGATTTCACCGGCCTGACCATCGCGATCTGCGGAGATATCCTGCACAGCCGGGTCGCACGCTCGAACCTGCTGTGCCTGCAAGCTCTGGGAGCAAGCGTGAGAGTATGCGGGCCACCCGCTTTGATACCGCACGGGATCGAGGCGATGGGAGCGGTGGCCTTCGACAATTTCGATGCCGCCCTCGACGGGGCAAATGTGGTGATGATGCTGCGCCTCCAGACCGAGCGGATGGCGGGCGAATTCATCCCTTCCGCACGGGAATATCATCATCTCTACGGGCTGACCCGACAGCGGCTGGAGAATGCCGCCCCCGATGCGCTGGTCATGCATCCCGGGCCGATGAACCGGGGTGTCGAGATCGACAGCGAGGTCGCCGATCTGATCGACCGCTCGATCATCACTCGCCAGGTGGAAATGGGCGTGGCCATCCGTATGGCCTGTCTCGATGTGCTGACGCGCGGCGCGCGGGGCGTCGAGGGGTGGGGCGCATGAAACAAGTGCGGCCCGTCACCATCACCGGGGGCAGACTGGTGCTGCCCGACGGCGTGCGCGACGGCGCCATCCGGCTGGCGGATG
>JBBSMH010000254.1:0-3252 GCA_038233275.1 Sphingomonadales bacterium
GAGCGGTGTAGTGTCGACCATGGCGGGCGCGGTCCTTCCGATCTGGGAGTTTCGGCGTCAATAACCAAAGCCAGATCATAGGCTTGATCCACCCCCGTCAGCCTGTGGTGCATAATGCGGGCTAGGTCTCCGATCCAAGACCATCTGTAGCCTTTGGTGTCGAATCGGTTTGCCCAACATCGCCGTTCAGGCGAACCGCGACTCGGTGCGCGACAGACAGGGCGTCCAACACGCCATTGGCTTCGCCTTTCTCGAAGTCGCCTTCGATGATCCCCATCTGGTTTGTCACATGGGCAAGGCAGACGATTGGTTTGTCGCGTGCGGCGGCCAGTGCGTAGAGCGCGGCGGCCTCCATCTCGACGGCATGAATGCCCTTGTCGCGCATGGCGGTGATGGCCGCTGCGGTCTCGCGGAAGGGCGCGTCCGTCGTCCACGTCGACCCGCGAACGATCGGCACTTCGTTGGGCACGCAGTCGCCCGCAAGCCTGTCTAGAAGGGTCGGGCAAGCCACGGACCATTCGGAAGACGGCATGTAGTGATAGCTCGTCCCCTCATCGCGGAGCGCTTTCTCGATCAGGATGAAGTAAGGCGGCCGCCCCAGAGGGAGGATCTGCCCGGCGGATGTGATGCTGATCAGGAGTCTGCAACCGGAGACGAACAGCTCTTCGGCGACCAGGACCGCGAACGACGTCCCCACGGCGCACCCGACAATTCCGAAGGTCACGCCCTGCTCTTCGAAAACATGAAGCTCGGTGTGGTAGCACACCCAGCCGGGATGCGACCGGGTTCGACCAGACGCCTTCAGATCACGGACGATGTCTCCGTCCGGGTCGAGGATGCAGACATTGGGAACGCCGATGTCTGCGCCACCCTTCTGCCGCTTCGCCTCGCGGAGAAGACTCTCGGGCGTGAAGACCGACGCCGCGTCGTAATGTTTGTTCGCCAGGACCGGCGGCGTCGTTCGCGCGTCGCTCATCGGATCACAGTCAAATCCGGCTTACGTCGCGGCCGACGGATCGACGAAACCGCAGATCTGAAAGTGTCGCGGCGACAAGGAGAACGAAACCGGTCAGTTCGATCCCGATCGAATAGCTGACATACATCGCATAGACGAGTGCCGCCGCCCCAAGACCGCCGATGACGAGCGGTCCATGACGGCCATGACGAGACGGACCGAAGGCCAGTCCGACAATGGCGAGGACCGCGAACAGGACGATGGCACCAGCCCAGACGGCCTCGTTCAAAGCGACGCTTATCCCGAGCGCGCCCAGACCCGCGATCAGAGCAAGCGAGCCGTAGCAGGAAATCAGCGACAGGAGCGTCGCAACCCCGGCGGCCCATCGGAGACGACCCTCAGTCTTCATGGTCGCGACCTTGCACGGCAGAGCGGCCCATGTTCCAGCCGCCGGCCCGTCCACGCAGCGGTTGCAGCATCATCCTGTCCAGCCAGAGATCGCGGTGGGCGCGGAACTGCGCGATGCCGATCGTCATGCCGTCATGTCCTGCGGCCGGCTGCGCCCGATAGGTTCCAAGCAGCCGGTCCCACCATGGCAGATTGAACCCGAAATTGCTGTTCGTCTCGTCCGGAACAACCGAATGATGAACCCGGTGCATGTCCGGCGTCACGATCAGCCAGCGCAGCAGGCGGTCCGCATCCTTCGGGATGCGGATATTTGAATGGTTGAACATCGACGAGGCGTTCAGCACCACCTCGAAGAGAAGCACCGCGACGGCCGGCGGTCCGAGCGCGGCAACCACCGCCAGCTTGATCGCCATGGAGAGCAGGATTTCGCCGGGATGAAACCGCAGCCCGGTCGTCACGTCGAATTCCAGATCGGCGTGGTGCATCCGGTGCAGCCGCCACAGCGCCGGAACCGCGTGGAACATCACGTGCTGCAGATAGATCGCCAGATCGAGCGCCAGGAGCGACAGGACCAGTAAGATCCACCCAGGCAGGTCGAAAGCCTGAAACAGACCCCATTCGTTCTGCTCTGCCGTGACGGCGAGACCGACCGCCACCACCGGAAACGCCAGCCGGACCAGAATCGTGTCGATCACGACAACGCCGAGATTGTTCGACCAGCGCAGCAGGCGCGGTATCTCCTGTCTGCGACGCGGCACGGCGAGCTCGCAGACGGCCAAGGCCAGCAGGACGCCGATGAAGACGAGAAGCCGGATCGTCGGTTCCGCGTCGAACAGCGTCTCGGTCATTCGCATCTCCGCCGCCCGCACTTGCCTTGCAAGGCTCCCATAAGTTACGTTCAAGAAAGTTCTTGAATGTTGTAGCGAGGCAGACCCGGCATGTCAAACGGCCCGAAGCACGCCCTCTATGCAGAGTTTGCAGCACTGGCGAAGGCGCTGGGGTCGCCGCATCGTCTCGGCCTTCTGGAGCAGGTCGCCCAAGGGGAATGCGGGGTCGAGGCTCTGGCTGCCCGTGCCGGCCTTTCTGTCGCCAACACGTCACAGCACCTCCAGCAGATGAAACGAACAGGGCTCGTGACGGCCCGCCGGAACGGCAAATCGATCCTCTATCGCCTCGCTGACGACTCCATCCTTGGCCTGACTGCGGCGCTGTCGCACGTTGCGTCACGGACGATGGCCGAGGTGGACACAATCAGGCGCGAATACTTTGATGACCGCGATGCGCTGGAGCCAGTGTCGCGCGACGACCTTATGCAAAGGCTGAGGAATGGCTTGGTCTGCGTGATCGACACCCGCCCCGCAGACGAATTTGCGGCTGGGCACCTGACGGGGGCCATCAACATTCCGCCAGGAGAAATGGAAGCGCATCTCGAAGATCTCGACCCGTCCATCGAGATTGTCGCCTACTGCCGCGGTGCGTGGTGCGTCATGTCCTTCGAGGCTGTATCAACCCTGCGCGCGCACGGGTTCCGTGCGCGTCGCCTACAGGACGGTTATCCCGAATGGCGGGTTGCAGGGCTTCCGACGCGGTCGACGCGTGCGGGGCAGGAAAGACCTGGAGTGCGCCCCTCGGATTAGACAGATTGAGCAGCATGCAATTGACCGGGGCCGGGCTTTCAGTCAACGCCGCTCAAACCTTGAGGAGCGCATCGATGACGGCGCATTCGGGGACGGCAGCGCCGGTGCACCGGGCGACGGTCTCTGACAGGACCCGTTCGATCCGCGTGAGGTCCGCGATTTTCGCCTGAACGTCTTTCAGATGGCCCTCGGCGACGACCTGGACCTCGGCGCAGGTCTGCGACCGGTCATCGACCAACCCCAGAAGCCCGC
>JBBSMH010000255.1:0-3210 GCA_038233275.1 Sphingomonadales bacterium
GGAGCCAAGGCCCAGCGCCATTACCGGCGCGTCGCCACCCAGACGTTCGAGAAAGCTTTTCAGGTCCTCGAGATCGGCGGGCTCGAACAGCCAGTCCGCATTACCCCCGCTCTTGAACCACACGAGCTTGGCCAGCGGCGCATTCCTGGTCAGCGAACCGCGTATCCCGTCCATCCGCACGATGTCCGCGACCGCACCCTCGACCTCGCAATCGGGCGCCATGCCATTGTCGTAGTCCGGCCAGTCCTGGAGTGTCATCATGATCCCCGCCCCCTCTTGGCTTCCACCGCCTCGGCGAGCTCCCCTGCCCATTTGGTGATGTCGCCGGCGCCCAGGCAGACGACCAGATCGCCCGCTTCAAGCCCTCCCGCCAACGTTTGCGCCAGCCCGTCGAAATCGGGAATCGTCGCGGCCGCCCGGTGACCGCGCGACTTAAGCCCCGCGACCAGCGCCGCGCCGTCCACGCCCTGGATCGGGTCTTCGCCCGCTTCGTAAACCGGGGTCACATAGACGACGTCCGCCTCGTTGAAGCAGGTCTGAAACTCGTCCATCAAATCGCGAAGCCTTGTGTAACGGTGCGGCTGGACCACCGCGATCACGCGGCCGGCCTGGCCGCCCGCCTGGGCGGTTTCGCGAGCCGCGCCGAGCACCGCGCGGATTTCCACCGGATGGTGCGCGTAATCGTCGATGATCGACACCTTCCCGCCGTCCAGAGCAATTTCGCCGACTTTGGTAAAGCGGCGCCGCACGCCGCCGAAACTTTCGAAGCCCTTGCAGATAACCTCGTCGCTGCAGCCCATCTCGATCGCCACGGCAATCGCCGCAAGCGCATTCTGGACATTGTGCCGGCCGGGCATCGGCAGGCGCACACCCTCCATGCGCCGGTCTTCCTCGTCGCGCTGGCGCACGATCACGTCGAAGCAATTGCCGCCCTCGTCGGGCCGGATGTTGACCCCGCAGATATCCGCCTGGAGCGAGAAACCGTAAGTAATGACGCGCCGGTCGCGCACCTGGCCGATGACCGCCTGAACCTCCGGGTGATCGATGCACAGCACCGCCGCGCCGTAGAAGGGTACATTGTGGATGAACTCCACGAAGGCGCGCTTCACGCCGTCGAAATCGCCGAAGTGGTCGAGATGTTCGGGGTCGATATTGGTGACCACCGCGATGGTGCCATCGAGCCGCAGAAAGCTCCCGTCGCTTTCGTCGGCCTCGATCACCATCCAGTCGCTGTCGCCCAGCCGCGCGTTTGAGCCGGATTGCTCGATGATCCCCCCATTGATCACGGTGGGGTCGACCCCGCCGAAATCGAGCACCGCGGCAATCATGCTTGTGGTGGTCGTCTTGCCATGAGTCCCAGCGACCGCGATGGTCGATTTCAGGCGCATCAGCTCGGCCAGCATTTCCGCGCGGCGCACCACCGGGGTGCGGGCTTCGAGCGCGGCGGCGACTTCGGGGTTGGTGCGCTTGACCGCGGTAGAGGTCACCACGACGCCCACGCCTTCGACATTCTCCGCCACATGGCCGATGGCTACCGCGATTCCGCGCTTGCGCAGCCGTTCGACCGTGGGGCTGTCCGAAATGTCGGAACCCTGCACGCTGTAGCCCAGATTACGCATGACCTCGGCAATGCCCGACATGCCGATCCCGCCGATGCCGACGAAATGGATGATGCCGATATCGGTGGGAACGCCCTTCATGCCGCCCTGTCCCGCGTACCGGTGTAGGCCGCGCCCTGCCCGGCGTGCACGCTCCCGCTGGTCGCACGCTGGTTGCCCGCGCCCATTCGGATGACGTCCATCATGTCCGCCCCGCCAAAGCTTTCGACCAGATCGGCGAGATCCCTGGCCGCATCGGGGCGTCCGCAGTTCCAGGCTGCATGCGCGGCGTTCGCAAGCGTCTCCGGCCGCTGGGCGAGCGCCTGCATCTGGCGCGAAATGTCCTTGGCGAGTTTCTGCAATGCATCGGATTGCGCCAGCCGCTGGCGGTTGTGGCGATCGTCTGCACCGATCACTTCGCCCACGGTCGACATCGGCTGGCGGATCATCCGCGCGCCGCCCGCTCTGACCATCTCGCGCGTGTTTGCGGCCTGGTGATCGTCGGTCGCGATCGGCAGCGGGAGGAGCACCGCGGGCCGGCCCACCACGGTCAATTCGGCGATGGTCGAGGCGCCCGCGCGACCGATGAAAATATGTGCATCGGCGAGCCGCGCGGCCATATCCTCGAAATAGGTCGCCAGTTCGGCGGGAATGTCATGACTGCGATAGCGCTCGCGCACCGCGTCGAGATCCTCGGCGCGGCATTGCTGGGTCACCTGCAGCCGCTGACGCAGCGCGGCAGGGAGCATCGCCAGCCCGTCGGGCACCATTTGGGAGAGAACGCGCGCGCCCTGGCTGCCCCCGGTTACCAGGACTTTCAAGAGGCTGTCGTCGGTGAAGGCGGGAAAATCCTCGTCGCGCAGCGCGAGCACCTCGGCGCGGACCGGATTCCCGACCAGTTCCACCTTGGCTGCGTGTTTTTCCTTGAGTCGCTCGATCTCCGGATAGGCGGTGGCGATCGCATCCACTCGGCCAGCCAGCAGCCGGTTGACGCGGCCAAGGACGGCGTTCTGTTCGTGGACCACGCTGGGAATTCCCGCCCCGGTCGAAGCGAGCAGCGCGGGGAATGAGGGATAGCCGCCGAAACCCACCACCGCGCTCGGCTGGAAGCTTTCGTACAGGCGCAGCGCCATGCGCCGGCCTTCGAGTACCGCCGTCAACCCCTTGAGCCATTTGAGCGGGTTCTTGCCGAAGCGCCCTGCCGGAATGACGTGGGAGGTGAGGAAATCGGGACGCCCGGGAATTTCCGCTCCGCGCCGGTCGGTGATCAGCGCGACATGGTGACCGCGCCGTTCCAGTTCGGACGCGAGCGCGAAGGCGGGCAGCAGGTGCCCCCCCGTGCCGCCCGCAGCGAGCACGAAGTGTCGGCTCGACCGTGGGCCCTCGCCACTCACGGGTAGATCTCCCGCCGAATGGAAAGGCTTTCCGGCTCCTTGCGATCGGGCCAGGGGATGAGATCGGTGAGTCCGGTGGTCTCGCGCCGCAGGAACGGGTTGCGACGAGTGATCGCCAGCAGCAGGCCGACGGTGATGCAGGTCGCTATGGTGGAGGAACCGCCATAGCTCACCAACGGCAGCGTCATGCCCTTGGAAGGGACGAGTTGCAGATTGAC
>JBBSMH010000256.1:0-3209 GCA_038233275.1 Sphingomonadales bacterium
CCGCGAATTCTTCAGCGAAGGTCTGGCAGCCGTAGGCGATCAAATCCGGATCGGTCAGCGGCCCCACGGATCCGCCACGCCCGAACAGATGCACACGCACCCCCAGACGATGCAGCGCCTGACCCAGTTCCAGCCCGATGACGCCTGCGCCGAACACGGCGACCGATCCGGGCAGGTCCGGCCAGTCGAACACGTCGTCGCTGACGATCAATCGGTCTCCCGCCACCTTGAACGGCGGCGGGATGTTTGGTCGCGCCCCCGTGGCGATGATGATGGCCCGGGCGGTCAGCCGGGTGCCGTCGTCCAGTTCGAGCGTATGGTCGTCCGCGAACCGCGCATTCTGACGGATCAGATGCATGTTCGGGAAGTCGTCGACCGCTTCCTTGACGAAGCCGACGAAGCGATCCCGTTCGGACCGGACCCGTCCCATCACCGCCGCGCCGTCCACCTCGACCGCCCCGGTGCGGATGCCGAAGCGGTCTGCATGCCGCGCTTCGTGTGCCGCGTCGGCAGCCGCGATCAGCAGCTTCGACGGCATGCAGCCGACGCGCGCGCAGGTCGTGCCCAGCGGACCGCCATCGATCAGGCGGACCCGGTCGGTGCGCTTGGCGACTTCGCGGTAGGCCGCCATCCCGGCGGTGCCTGCGCCAATGATAGCAACGTCGTAATCGAGGTCGGTCTTCTGCATGGCGGTCCCTCCCGGTGCGTCGATGCGTGGTCAGCCTTGCTTCACGCGTTCGAGCGCATCGCCGAACAGATATATCGCCGCGGCCAGAAGCACGGCGTCCTTGAGCAGGAATTGCCCCGGCACCACGGACAGCGTGGGGAACCCTCCCAGGCTCGCCTCCCAACCCGGAGCGGTGAACAGGAAAGTCAGCGTCAAGGCGAGAGTGGCCGCGGCGGCCAACGCGGCGACCAGTCCCACGCGGGCCGAGACGAACCCGGCAGCGAGCCCGATGGCGATCAGGATCTCGACTGTGCCGATTAGGTTCGACGCGCCCTGGACCGACAGAATGCCATAGAGCCAGCTTACGAACGGAGAGCTGGAAACCAACCCCTCGATCGCCGTCGCCTCGAAGTTCGTGAACTTCATCGCGCCGAGCCAGCCGAAGACGAGGATCAGGGTCACGCGCAAGCCGACGATGGCGGCATGGGTCACGCGGTTCGGCGCGGCGGAGGATTCGTATGTGGACATCATTACCTCAATGGGTTCGGTTCCGGTCATGCGCCCGGATCGCGAAGGATCGAACACGGTTCGACAAGCCGTCTAGACATTTCTGAATGAACGGTCAACAATAAGGTTGCGATGACAAACCAACGTGAACCGATCCGCAGCGCAGGACGCCCCCGGGCATTCGATGAAGACGAGGTCCTGGACCGCATCATGCATCTGTTCTGGGATCGCGGGTATCACGGTACGTCCGTCGCCGACCTGACAGCGACGGCGGGCATCGGAAAGCAAAGCCTCTACAAGGCCTATGGGGACAAACGATCAATGTACTTGCGCGCGCTGGAACGATACGAGACGCGCGCCATCGACACCGCGTCGGCGGCGCTGCGGGCGGACGGCCCCCCGCAGGACAGGATCCATGCCTTCCTCTCCGCGCCCATCGAAGGGGCATCGGCGACACGCGGCTGCTTCCTTTGCAACGCCTCGGCCGATCAGGCAGCCCATGACGACGCGACGCGCGCCCTCGTCCGCCGAGGGTTCGCGACCATGGCGAACGCACTTGTCCATGCACTGGCCCAAAGGGATATCGATGACGTTACCCCGGACGCGGAGCACCTGTCGCAGGCTTGGTCGCTGCTATCGGTCTACGCCGGGTTACAGATCATGTCCCGTACCGGCCTCGACCGTGCGACCCTCGAAGCGGTGCGCGATGCGGCCCTGAATACTTGAAATCGCAAAGGATGTCCGCTTCATGACAAACCCATTCGCCGTCGGCCGTCGGAAATGACCGATATCTGGACCGCCCTTCTCTACGGCTGCATCATCGCGGTCTGCTTTCCACTCGGCGCGCTGCTGACCGTGCAAGTCGAGCCTAGCCATCGTACCATCGCGGCCTTCATGTCGCTCGGCGCGGGGCTTCTTCTGGCCGCGTCGACGATCGATCTGACGCTGGCCAGCCTCGACCATGCGGGCCCGGCTGTCACCGTCGCGATGATCCTGGGCGCGGCCGCGATCTTCAGCACGGCGAACTGGATGCTGTCGAAGGGTGGCGGCGGAAGCCGAAAGCGGTGCGGCGCCTGCGTCGCGCAACCGTCGGAAGAAGACCAGCCCGGGAGCGGCAGTGCCATCGCGCTCGGCACGGTGCTCGACGCCCTGCCCGAGGCGCTGGTGCTGGGCGTTGTCTTGAACGGCTCCGACAACGCCATTGCCCTGACGGTGGCACTGGCACTGGGCAACGTCGCGCAGGCCATCTCCAGCACGTCCGGCCTGCGCCATGCCGGTCGGTCCCGGCGCTTCATCGCAACTTTGTGGATCGGGCTAGCGCTGGTGGTCGTTGCAACGACGGCGGCAAGTTTCGCATTGCTTGGCGGTGTGGGGGACAGTGTCCGGCCCTGGATCGAAGCGTTCGCCGCCGGTATTCTGATCGCGATGATCTGCGAGGCGATGTTGCCCGAGGCGTTCCACGAGGATCACTCGTTCAGGGGCCTGGTGGCGGCGGTCGGCGTCTGCGTCTTCGTCCTGCTGCACGACCTGCTATGACACCCGAGGAACGGCCGATGAACGGACACGACTACAAGCCTATCGCCGATACGGCCTCGTTGGCGACTGCCACGGTTGTGCGCTGGTGGCCGCGAACGGGGATGTCGATTGACTTACCCTTGGGCGGTTTAATGCCGCGCCACTCCTCTTTCCGCTGCTCGACGTGAGGCTCGGCGGCGGCTGGTCGATCCGGGTGGCGGGCGCGACGGTGACGCGATCCTATGAGGCGGCTTCCAGCATATTGCGCACGCTCCACGACGGTCCCGAGGGCATCCTGGAAGTTCTCGATTTTCTTCCCGTCGGGCGACGCGCCGATGCGGGGACGTACGACTATGCTCGCAGCAGGATCAAAGAAGGAGAGCCAAATGGGGAATCCCGGTTCAGATTTCCGGAACCACCTCTCAGCTCAGCCCAATACGGTTCGCGAACACTAAAATTGTGACCGTGAGTCCCTCAAATGCGCCCATACGTCCGAAAAGCTCTCGTAGGCCTCGTAGGC
>JBBSMH010000257.1:0-3194 GCA_038233275.1 Sphingomonadales bacterium
CACCGAAACCTACGCATTTGGCGGAACCATGGAGAACGGGATGGGATTCGAGGTCGACGTGCTGGCCGACGGTACCGTCGAGGAGATCGAGGAAGAGATCACCATGGAGGACGTGCCCGAGGAGGTCACGGCGACGCTGGAAGAGAACGCCTCGGGCTTTGAGCCGAGCTACATCGAGCGCAGCACCCGCGAGGACGGCCAGATGATCGTCTATGAAATGGAAGGCATGCTGGACGGCCAAGAGGTCGACATCGAGATCAACGAGGACGGCTCGAACTACACCATGAACGAGATCAGCGCCGGCTGATTTCAGCGGCTCCAGCCCGGGCGTAGTCGTCGCTGTCCACGCCCGGGCGTTCAAATCTTGCCGGACGAAAGCGCGGGGCTGGCTTTACCCGCTTCGTTCATCCGGCTGTAGCTTCCCTTCGCTACCTACGGCGGCAAGTTCCGACCGAAAGCGGACACAGACCATGTCGAAATTTCTGGGGACTACCAGCGCAGCCGGGCTCATCGGCGTGGCGCTCACCCTCAAGATAGCCGCCCTGCACGCGCAGGCACGAAAGCCCGACGCGGGTGCTGTCAGACAAATGCGAACCAGTCTCCGATTGCCGCAGACGTCGCTGCCCTATGCCGCGCAGAGACCGCGCCACTCGGCGAAAGCGGCGGCGCGGTTCAGCTTGAAATTGTCCCGGCTATAGAGGTGGCGTTCCTGGTTGAAATGGTTGTGGACGGAGGAGTGGACGGCGGCGAACATCTGCAGACTTCGCATGCGCCGGAACCGCTGCATCGCCCGCTCGCGCCTTCGGAACGGCAGATGTGAATTCTCAATGCGATTGTTCAGCCAGCGCCCGGAGCGCTGTCGGTCGTCCGCTCCGATTTCTTTGAGAGCAGCACCATAGGACGGGCAACGGTCGGTGACGATCTCTTCCGCTGAACCGTAGCGCCGCATCAGTTTCTTGAGGAAATTCAAAGCTGCCTTCTGGTCGCGCCGCTTCGTCACCAAGGCCTCAAGAACCTCGCCCTCGTGATCAACGGCGCGCCACATGTAGTGCGTCTTGCCGTTGATCTTCACGAAAACCTCGTCCAGGTGCCACTGCCATTTCGAATACGCCCCCATGCGATCAGCTCGGCGCCTGCGGATTTCTGCGGCGAAGATCGGGCCAACGACGCCACCAATACCGCACGGCTTCATGGCTGATCACGATGCCGCGCTCGTGCAACAGGTCCTCGACGTTGCGCAGCGACAGCGGGAAGCGGACGTAAAACATCACCGCCAGGCGGATGATCTCGGGGCTGGTCTTGAAGTAGCGGAATGGGCTGGGCTGGGGCATGACTAGAGGCTACGAGCCTTCCCTGTTCCGCTCAAGCGGGTTCTTCTGACACCACCTTCGTGAGTACCGGGGCACCGGCGATGTTCGGCGACTGGGCCGGCGGGAAGAATACCGTCACCGCCTTCGGCATGCCGGAGTGAGCGGCACGCCAGCCCGCGGGTTCGACCGTGGGCTGGCCTCGGCCTGCCGCCGAGTCGTGGAGGAGCGGCCTCGAGAGAAGTTCGCCACAGCGATCTTCCTCTCCTGAAATGACGACGGCAGCTGGCCGATGCGCGCCTTCAGGCCGTGCGCTGTACCGACGACCCCGGAACGTCGTTGCCGGACGGTGGTCGCCAGGGAATGCTCTCGAACGCACCTTAATAGTCCTCGCAGTCGAAAGAAGAACCCGCTCGCAAATCGGTTATTGCACGCGCGGCGGAACGTCCGTGCCCAGCGACGAGGCACCCAGTGCCGGGGTGTGGCGATCACCGTCATCGAGGTGGCGGCACCACCGTTGGCCATATCGCGTGCGCCTGCGACCCGGGCGGGAGACTGAACTCGCCTCAACGGTCACCCTTCCTCCAGGGCCACTTTCCGGTGATCTCGACTTCGAGCGCGAAGCTTAGAAAAGTGCGGACCAGGACGACCGCTGCCAACACCGCGACGCTCTGAAGCGTCGGATCGATTGCCACGGTATTGATAATGTCGGCTGCGACGAGAAACTCCAGCCCAAGCAGGATCGACCGACCGAGCGACGCCCGAAAGTTATGATACTCTGCCTCCCCCGGACCGTCGCGCGCCGTCCGAAAAAGGTAGATCAAAATTGCCGCGGTCGCGCCGACCACGATCGTCCCGATCCCGACAATCTCGATAGCTCGAACCGTCCAATGCAAAGCGCTGTCGATCCAGCCGGCTGTCGGATCCGAACTTGGGCCGCGCGCTGTGCCGACTTCTTGCGCCGCAGCCGCCTGCATCCACAATAGCCCCGTAGCTAGCGCGACGAGGCCGGAAGGCGTCTTCTGGCGGGCGATTCTCATGTTTGACCAACGCGCGCTCGCGTACCTCGTTTCGCCGCAGGGTTGCGAAAGCCGGCCACGGTGATGGAAAGGCTAGAGGCCGAGGCAACGTGTTGGCTAAGGCTGGGCGACGCTGCCTCGATGTCGCTCATCAGATTCCATCGTCCGAACCGGCCGTCGCGCAGCCGCATGCGCCAAAATCGCCTCGAACTCCTGCTCGGCTAGAGCCCCGCAATCCAGCGGGCGATCTCCTCGGCGTCGACCCGGTCCACATGGCGCGCGGCGACCGCCTTGGAAGGTCCGCCGAGCAAGGTGGCGCAGGCGCAGAGGCAGGCGGTTTGCCAATGGCGCCAGCCGGACCGTCAAACCCGACCGTCAAACCCCATTGACCGAGGGCGGGAAATCCCTCTCGGCGCAGGGAATGAGCCAGCCCGTTGAGCAGAGCGCTGGCGGAGTCAAAGGTGGCGATTCTGGGTAGCGGCTTCTGGTGCAAGGGATCTTTTTCGCTGTTGGTCACGGAGTTAACAAGCCGAGCGGAATCTTGTTCCCGAGCGGTCCGGCAGAACACTCGCGGACTATTTGGGAATGAACCCGTTCCTGTGGGAAGTCGGACCGATTACTACCGAGGGACTCGAATGACATCCGCCAGAGCCTTCATCCGGAAGATCGCCGCCTTCGCTATTTTTTAGCTGCGTCGTGGCGGCGCTCGCGGACCTGATCGCCTGGGGCGTGATCGTCGAGGACTACAATCCGATCAGCGAGATGTACCGCCCCCGGTTTCTGAGACACCCGATTGCGATTATGCGGCCAGGGGCAGCTTGTCCATCTGGTCGCGTCGGAACTGGGCTGGCGAGCGGTGGCCATGCCG
>JBBSMH010000258.1:0-3190 GCA_038233275.1 Sphingomonadales bacterium
CGCCCAGAATTCGACCGAGCGCCGATAGGCGAGGCTGGCATCTTGGGTATAAACACTCATGATGACCACCCTTTGCGCAACCTTGCAAGGGAGTGGCTAGGGTATCGCAAAATCGCCGTATTGGACAAATGCGACAGGCGATCGTGGCTCGGACAGGCGAAAACGCAGGCAGCTTGCGAAAAGGCCCCCGGCAGCGATCTGCCGAGGGCCCATGCACCGCCGAGTTGAAAGGACGTTCAGGCTGCCTTGTGATATTTGGCGTAACTCAGGTCGAAGCGATCGGCGTCCATTACCTTGTTCCAGGCTTCGACGAAGGTCTGGACGAACTTCTCCACTCCGCCGGTTTCGGCGAAGACTTCGCAGATGGCACGCAGCTGCGAATTGGAGCCGAAGACAAGGTCGGTACGCGTTGCGCGCCATTTTTCCTCGCCGGTCTTGCGGCAGCGTCCGATGAATTCCTCGTCGCCGCTTTCGTCGACGACTTCCCATTCATTCTCCATCGAGAGCAGATTGGTGAAGAAGTCGGTCGACAGCACACCGGGCTTGTCGGTCAGCACGCCGATCTTCGATCCGTGTTCGGCGTGCTGGCTGACGGCGCCGAGCGCGCGCATCCCGCCGACCAGAGCGGTCATCTCGGGGATCGAGAGACCCAGCAGGTGCGCGCGGTCGACCAGTATGTCCTCGGTCTTCACCGAAGCCTTGGTCTTGAGGTAATTGCGGAAACCGTCGGCGAAGGGCTCGAGCGGTTCGAAGCTCTCGGCATCGGTCTGCTCCTGGCTGGCGTCGCCACGGCCGGTGGTGACATCGACCCTCACGTTGAAGCCGCCGTTTTGGGCCGCCTTCTCGATCGCCGCCGCGCCGCCGATCACGATGGCATCGGCCATGGAGATACCGCCGCGGATTTCGTCGAGCTTGGAGAGGACCCTGGAAAGCTCCTGAGGATCGTTGACTTCCCAGTCCTTCTGCGGGGCTAGGCGCACGCGCGCACCATTGGCGCCGCCGCGATGGTCCGAATTGCGGTAGGTCGAGGCCGAAGCCCAGGCTGCCTTGACCAGCTCGCTCACGCTCAGTCCGCTGTCGAGAACCTTGGTCTTGAAGGCGCTGACCTCGCTGTCCGTCAGGGGCCTGCCGGGCGGAACCGGGTCCTGCCAGATCAGGGTTTCCTCCGGCACTTCCGGCCCGAGATAGCGCGCCTTGGACCCCATGTCGCGGTGAGTAAGTTTGAACCACGCGCGGGCGAAGGCGTCGTCGAGTGCCGCCTGGTCGTCGCGAAAGCGTTCGGATATCTTGCGATAGGCCGGGTCACGCTTCAGCGCCATGTCGGCTGTGGTCATGATCGTGGGGACCTTCTTTGAGGGATCGCGCGCGTCGGGAGCCATGTCCGCCTCTTCCGGATCGATGGGCGTCCACTGGAACGCGCCCGCCGGGCTCTTGGTGAGCTCGTATTCGTATTTGAACAGCAGGCGGAAATAGTCGTTGCCCCATTGGGTGGGGTTGGGCGTCCACGGGCCTTCGATGCCCGAAGTGGTGATGTGGCCCTTCCCGATCTCTTCCTTGTCGGTCAGCCAGCCAAAGCCCAACAGCGCCAGGTGTTCGCCCTCGGGCGCTCCGCTGAACGTGTCGGCAGACTTGGCCCCGTGGCATTTGCCGAAAGCATGCCCGCCCGCGGTCAGCGCTACGGTCTCTTCATCGTTCATCGCCATGCGCGCGAAGGTTTCCTTCATGTCGCGCGCCATGCCCTCGGGATCGTGGGGATTGCCGTCGGGTCCTTCGGGATTGACGTAGATCAGCCCCATCTGGATCGCCGCGAGCGGGTTTTCGAGCGCACGGCCCTCATCGGGATGGATGCGGGTGGGGACGCCTTCGTCCACCCATTGTTCCTCGGTGCCCCAATAGACCGTCTCCGGCTCGTAGACGTCCTTGCGGCCGCCGCCGAAGCCGAACACCGGGCCGCCCATCGATTCGATCGCGACATTGCCGGTCAGCACGAACAGGTCGGCCCAGCTGATGTTCTTGCCGTATTTCTGCTTGATCGGCCACAGCAGGCGGCGCGCCTTGTCGAGATTGCCATTGTCCGGC
The DNA here is from genome assembly GCA_038233275.1 of Sphingomonadales bacterium. Lineage (GTDB taxonomy): Bacteria > Pseudomonadota > Alphaproteobacteria > Sphingomonadales > Sphingomonadaceae > Qipengyuania. The sequence continues at coordinate 2,080 of JBBSMH010000258.1, forward strand.
CAGGAGTTGAGGGGGGCGAAGCGCTGCTGCCCGCTGGAGGCGCCGCCACGTCCGTCCCCCGTGCGATAGGTGCCGGCGGCGTGCCACGCCATGCGGATGAAGAACGGGCCATAATGCCCGTAATCCGCCGGCCACCACTCCTGGCTGTCGGTCATCAAATCGGTAAGGTCTTTCTTCAGCGCCTTGAAATCGAGCGTGTTGAAAGCCTCGGCGTAATCGAAATCCTCGCCCATCGGGTCGGCGCTGCGGCCCTGCTGGGTGAGGATGTCCAGCTGCAGCGCGTCGGGCCACCAGTCGCGGTTGGTGCGCCCGAACAGGCCGCGCGTCTCTCCATTGCCGGTGAAGGGGCAACCACTGATATCTCCGGTCTTGGCGTCCATGGGTCTCTCCTGTTTCGATTGTAAAAGGGGCGCGAGTCGCAAACGCGCTCGCGACAGAAAAGTCATGCGCGACGTATGGTGATTAGTCCAATCGATTAAATGACTGGATTTGATTGAATGCTTCGATGGAGAGGCGAGTCGCACCCGGGGCGCGGAGAGACGACAAATTTCAGCCGCACTGCGCCCGATGCAGAAGCTTGTGATCGGCCAGGACCAGCGCCATCATCGCTTCGACCACCGGCGTCCCGCGAATGCCGACGCAGGGATCGTGGCGGCCTTTAGTGCGGACCTCGGTGGCGTTGCCCTCGCGGTCGATCGTCGCGATCGGCGTCAGGATCGAGCTGGTGGGTTTGAAGGCGACGCGGCAGCGGATCGGCCGGCCGGTGGAAATGCCGCCCGCGATTCCGCCCGCGTGGTTGGCGGTGAATTCGGTGCTGCCGTCTGCGCCCGGTCGCATCGGATCGGCGTTCTCCTCGCCGCTCAGCCGCGCCGCGCCGAACCCGTCGCCGATCTCGACGCCCTTGGCCGCGTTGATCCCCATCATCGCGCCCGCCAGCGCGGCATCGAGCTTGGCATAGACCGGCGCCCCCCAGCCTGCGGGAACGCCTTCGGCTACGCATTCGACAACTGCGCCGAGCGACGAGCCGGCCTTGCGCGCCTCGTCGACCAAAGCCTCCCAGCGCCTCGCTGCCTGCGGATCGGGACACCAGAAAGGATTTCGGGCAACCTCC
>JBBSMH010000259.1:0-3138 GCA_038233275.1 Sphingomonadales bacterium
TGCAATTAGAAGGTGTAAATCAGTTTCTTGATGCCCAGGCCGACCTGAATGACGAAACAGTGGCTGCCAGACTCCAAAAGGGCCAAGAGGTGACACTTCTTTGCCAGGACTTGAGCGAAGTGATTAGTGCTCCCATGCTAGGGGATTGCGAACTGATCGAGGAGTGATCTGAACCAACGTTCATCACCTACCTCCAAAGCTGCATGGCGCGGATCGCCTTGGGCATCTCCTCGTCGGTGTCGGGGCGCGATATGGTGCGTTCGAGGATTTGCCAGCGGCGCTTGACCGGCGAGCGCTTCCACAAATCCATCACCCAGGTGTCGCCCGACCAGTCGCTCCCGCCCATGCTGGCGTCGAGGCTCATCTGCGTCGCGAACACTGCGACGGAGCCGTGGCGGCGAACATAGACCTCGTCGAAACGATAGCCACTGCACTTGAACCGCGTGGTAGCTGCCTCGAGCCAACTGGCTCGGTCGAGAATCGCGGCCTTGTGTCCCCCGAGCAGGAAGATGAAATCGCGGCTGGCAAGCTTCTTCATTTGGCTGCGGTCGCGCTGCATCCAGGAGCGCATCCACTGGTGTTCGAGCGCTTCGATCTTGGCGGCGAATTCGTCCATGCGCGCCACCTACATCATGCTTGGACCAAGGCAAGACCCGGCCGCTATGATGGGGCCCATCACCCCAGGTCCGGCAGCACCTGGTCGGGTGGCCTGTGGCCATCGGCCCACATACGGATGTTGGCGATCACCTTCATGCCCGATTCCTCTCGCCCCTCGCGGGTCGCGCTGCCGATGTGCGGGAGGGTCATGACGTTGGGTATCTGCAACAGCCGCGGATCGACTCCCGGCTCGTCGGGATAGACGTCCAGCCCGGCCCCCGCGAGCCTGCCGCTTTCGAGCGCCGCGATCATCGCCTCCTGGTCCACCAGATCGCCGCGCGCGGTGTTGATAAGGCAGGCGCCCGGTTTCATCAGGCCGATACGCCGCGCGTCGATCAGGTGCCGGCTTTCCTGGCTTGCGGGGCAATGCAGGGTGATGATGTCGGCGCGCTGCATCAACTCGTCCATCGAGGGGAGGTAGCTTGCGCCGAATATCCGCTCGATCGCTTCGGGCAGGCGCTTGCGATTGTGATAAGAGACCTCGAGGCCGAAGGCCCGGGCCCGGTGCGCGACGGCCTGGCCGATCCGGCCCATGCCCACGATGCCGAGGGTCTTGCCCGCCAATTGGCGGCCGAGCAGCGCGGTGGGGGTCCATCCGGCCCATTCGCCGCGGCGGACCATCGCCACCCCTTCGCGCACGCGGCGCGGAATGCCGATGATCATCTCCATCGCGATGTCGGCGGTATCGTCGGTGAAGACGCCGGGCGTGTTAGTGATCATGATCCCCCGCGCGGCGGCCGCGCCGAGGTCGATATGGTCGGTTCCCGCGCCGAAACTGGCGATAAGCTTGAGGTCGGGTCCAGCGCACTCTAACAATTCCGCATCGATCCGGTCGGTGACCGTGGGGACCAACACGTCGCATATGCGCATGGCCTCGGCCAGCTGAGCACGCGAAAGCGGGCCATCGACGGTGTTCAGCCGGGCATCGAACAGTTCGGCAATCCGTTGTTCCACCGCAGGCATGAGGTGGCGCGTGACGATGACTCGCGGAGGACGATCGAGCCGCTTCTGCGGTGCGGACTGGTCTTGCGGCATCGCTGCTCGCGCTAAAGCGCCTTGGTCCTCCCGGTCAACTGTCTGGTCAATTGTCTGGTCAACTGTCCCGAAGTCTGCCGGGCCAAAACATGCATGTTGCGCGATTCGGGCGATTTTCCTAAGGCGGGCACACGACAATGAAGCGACTTCTGGCCCTTCTGACCCTGTCTTTCGCGATGGCACTTCCGGCCTCGGCGCAGGACCGTGAAGTCCCCTATTGGGCGACCATCCGCGACAGCGCGACGCAGCTCAACATGCGCGTTGGGCCAAGTCCCGATTACAAGATCGCCTGGGTCTATAACCGTCCCGGTCTGCCGATGAAGGTCATCCGCGTGATGGAAGGCTGGCGGTTGGTGCAGGACCCCGATGGCGACAAGGGCTGGGTTGTGGCCCGCCTGCTGAGTCCCGAGCGGGGAGCGATCGTAGTGGGCGAGGGTCCTGTCGCGCTGCTCGACGCCCCTTCGGATGAAGGCAGCATCAAATGGCGCGCCGAGCCGGGTGTCGTCGGCAAGCTGGGCGATTGCACCGCCGGCTATTGCGAATTCGACGTCGCGGGCCGCGAGGGCTGGGTGCGCCAAAACCGGCTATGGGGTGCGGGCGAGCCCTGAACCGCTAGGGCGACCCTTCGGGCCGCCCTCCGGCTCCTCAACCTAGCTTTAGCTGACCTTGCGAACGGTTGTGGTTCCGGCTTCGGTTTCGACGGTAAATCTGCCGTCTGCGCCGGGCTCGCTACCAATATGGCACTGTTCGGTTTCGGGACCTTCCGGATCGTAACAAAGCTGCTCGCCCTGCTGGCGCCAGGTGCCCGTTTCGGTCTGCTGGCCGTCCACCGTATCGACATAGCTGCCGTCGGCGTTGACCTGCTGCATCGTGACGCTGCCATCTGGCATGGTGATTTCGTAAGTTCCAGCCATTTGATCGGCGCTGGCGGTATCGGTCACCACCGCCCCGCCTCTGCTCGCGTCGGCCTGGTCAACTTCGTCCGAATCGCCACCACAGGCCGCGAGTGCGACGGTTGCCACAAGAACAATCAGCTTCTTCATGATATCTCCCCTTTCCGCGCCTCAACGCGCGAAAGCAGGTGAAGTGCCCGAAGGCCTCAGACCATTTCCACCGCGACTGCAGTCGCCTCGCCGCCGCCGATGCACAGGCTCGCCACGCCACGCTTCTTGCCCTGCCGCTTCAGGGCGTTGAGCAGCGTGACGATAATCCGCGTGCCGCTTGCGCCGATCGGGTGGCCGAGCGCGGTGCCGCCGCCATTGACGTTGATCTTCTCGTGCGGGATGCCGATGTCGCGCATGGCGAACATGGCGACGCAGGCGAAAGCCTCGTTGACCTCCCACAGATCGACATCGTCCGCGGTCCAACCCGCCTTGTTGAGCACCTTCTCGATCGCGCCGATCGGGGCCACCGTGAATTGAGCGGGCTCTTGTGCATGGGCGGCCA
>JBBSMH010000260.1:0-3135 GCA_038233275.1 Sphingomonadales bacterium
AGCGAAATGCGGGGGTAGATGCCCAGCTTCATGCGTTTCTGCGTAAGCCCGTATCGGAATTTGATCGTGAAGGTCTTGCGGCCTGACGGCGTGACCCGCAGCGACATCCCCGGACAACGCAGGTCATGAACCTCGTAACGTTTCGGCTCCGGCTTCAATGCCTCAATAGTCTTGTCCGTTAGAGCCTTTTGCATGTGTCATCCTTTCGAATGACAAATCAATAATCACGGTTTTCTGCCAATCTCAAAGGAATTCCTAGCCCGCGAAGGACCTGCATCGGGAAAGTGCAAGGTGACGCGATCTGATCACGCCACTCATACCCGGGGGGTGTTTGGATAGAGAGCTAGCATCGGTATTCGGACCAAGTGCCACGATACGGATTCTGGATTTTGGGTCTCACGCGATTACGTGCAGCATATTGCTGGTGTCAGCCATAGGGCTGTTCCCGCACATGATTGATAGAAAGGTGTTCTATCGATCATAAATGTGTCGTCCTGTGATCGATAAGATTCAATTCTATCGATCATCGTTGGTCTGTTTCTCACGGCGCTGCCCAACTATCGCGTGTTGGCGATTATTTCTGACATACGGGCAATGCTACATTATGAATTGAGCAACTAGCATTGCCCAATGCGGCCAACTCGCCCCTAACAATCTGATACCCAGAAAAACACCGATCTCCCGTACGGGTCCCACAAGGGTATCGGGCACCTAAATTTGCATGAGTAGACCTGAGACAATACAACTCGGAGTGAGGTGGTCGAAGATGTGCATTCTTGACATCTATGACGCCAAGTGACATAGTTTGATGTAGTATAAGCTACTGAAACGTAATACTTTTAATCAGTAGGTCGCTGGTTCGACCCCAGCAGGGCTCACCATCTTTGTACGCGCTTCGGCCGACCGGAACGCCCTATCCCGGGCTGTCGGTTCCGCCGCCTGAACCGGCGACCAGGCCGACGATGCCGAGCGTGGTCACGACGCCGCCCACCACCAGCGCGGGTGTGGGAACGTCGGTCAGCAAGCCCGCGGACTCGCTGGGATATATCAAGGGGCCGCAACCCGCATCCTCGGCCCACTCCAACCACAGGTTCCAGTCGTAAAGCTCTGCGTCCTCGACATCGCGATAGGTCTTGCCGACATGGCGCCAGTCCGCAGGCGCATTGCCTGCTTCGAGCCACGCACGGTACTCGGGATAGATTCTATTGCAGTCCCATTCCTCGGGCCGGAGCAGCGCCCCCGGCGTGCTCGAGGGAATGGCGGAATTGGCCGAGGCCTGGGCAAGAGGGAGAAATGCGAACCCGTCGATCGCACGCGTCGAGGCGCCCGCCAGTGAAGCGGTGGCCAGGAGCACGGCGGCCCCTGTCAATGTCGCGGTTTTGCGGGCCTTGGTCATTGTTTTTGCCGCTTGGTCATTGCTTTTGCCGGATGTAGCACTCCCGAACCCGTAAACGAGCTCCCCGAATAAAGCATCAACATATTAACATTCCCCAACAACGGGGAAAGTCGTTCTCTCCCCAAGACGCGGCAAACCGGGATTTTCGCAGTTAACGAACCAGAACGATGCACGTCGAGGGCCGGGGGCGGGGGAGCCTTGATCCGATCCCGTTGGGGTGGTTGCGATAGCCGCAGGCCCGTCTATTGGTTGCAGCGGCGCCGACGCCGCAAAGACCCCCCTCTCCTTGTCACGAATCCAAATGCGAAAGACGAAAACCAGCATGACGGGATCTTCAGCCACATTGCTGCTGTTCGGAGCGACGGGAGACCTTGCGAAGCGCATGCTGTTGCCCTCGCTGTTCGCGCTGCATGAGGATGCCTTGATTGCCGAAGACCTGCGGATCGTCGGCACTGCGCGCAGCGAATTGTCCGACAGGGAATTTCGCGATCTCGCCCGGCAGGCGCTCGATGAATATCTTCCCGAGGACCGCAAGAACGACGCGAAGATCGCCACATTCCTGGAGCATCTGCGATACCAGCCGCTCGATGCCTCCACCATCGCGGGGTTCGACGATCTCGCCAGCAGGCTCGGCGACATTTCGGGCGGACTGGCGATTTTCCTCTCGACCGCGCCTGCGCTGTTCGAACCGACGATCAAGGGCTTGCAAACGGCGGGGCTGGCGGGAGAGAACGTGCGCATCGGGCTGGAAAAGCCCCTCGGCAACGATCTCGCCAGTTCGCGCCAGATCAACGATGCGGTGGCCGCAGCTTTCGACGAAGAGCGCATTTTCCGCATCGATCACTATCTCGGCAAGGAGACCGTCCAGAATCTGATGGCGTTGCGTTTCGCCAACATGATGTTCGAGCCGCTATGGAACGCAAACGGCATCGACCATGTCCAGATCACCGTCAGCGAGACCGTGGGGCTGGAAGGACGGCACCGGTTCTACGACGACACCGGGGCGCTGCGCGACATGGTGCAGAACCACATGCTGCAGCTGCTCGCGCTGACGGCGATGGAACCGCCTGCCGACTTCGATGCCACCAGCGTGCGCGACGAGAAGGTCAAGGTTCTGCGCTCGCTGCGCCCGGTCAAACCGGAAGAGATGGTGCGCGGTCAATATGGGGAAGGCGCGCTCGGGGGCGCTGCTGTCGCCAGTTACGAGGCGGACCTTGGCAAAGCTTCGGATACCGAAACCTTCGTCGCGTTGAAGGCGCATGTCGACAATTGGCGCTGGCAGGGGGTGCCCTTTTACCTGCGCACCGGAAAGCGCATGGCCGAGCGCCGCAGCGAGATCGTGATTCAGTTCAAGTGCGTGCCCCACAACATCTTCGCCGAGCGAGGAGGGAAGCTCACGCCCAACCGTCTCGTCATCCGCCTGCAGCCGGAAGAATACGTCCGCCTGATGGTCATGGCCAAGGAGCCGGGGATGGACCGTGACGGCGTTTCCCTGCGCGAAGTGCCGCTCGATCTCTCGCTCACCCAGGCCTTTGCCAAGGCGCGGCGGCGGATCGCCTATGAGCGACTGTTGCTCGACCTCATCGACGGCGATCCGACGCTGTTCGTCCGCCGTGACGAGGTAGAGGCGCAGTGGCGCTGGATCGACGCGATCCGCAAGGTCTGGGCGGAGGTGGAGATGCAGCCCAGAAGCTACGGCTCGGGCAGCTGGGGTTCGAGCGCCGCGATCGCGCTGGCCG
>JBBSMH010000261.1:0-3114 GCA_038233275.1 Sphingomonadales bacterium
GCGCAGCAGGCGAGGCCGAAGGTCATCCACCACAGCGATCCGGTGCGCGCCCACTGGAACAATTCCTCGGTGCTGGTGACCAGAAATCCCTTGTCGTTCACTTCGCCCGAGAGCGCGCTGTAAAAGTTCTGGTCTGGAGCGCGGATTTCGCCCGCGCGCGCCGTCGGCGCGTCGTGGAGCGCCTGATTGTGGTCGGCGGTCGGCGGTCGGTAGTGATCGACGCGCGGTTGATTGTCGAGGCTGCGGTCTACTCCCATTCGAGCGCCCCCACTTTCCACGCATAGGCGAAGCCCACGATCAATTCGAACAGGAAGATCATCATGGTGATCCAGCCCGGCCAGCCGGTGAGGTCGAGGCTCACCGCCCATGGGAACAGGAACGCCGCCTCCAGATCGAAGATGATGAACAGGATCGCGACGAGGTAGAACCGCACGTCGAACTGGCTGCGCGGATCCTCGAAGGCGGGGAATCCGCACTCGTATTCGCTGTTTTTCTCCGCCGTCGGATTATGCGTGCCCGTCAGCCGCGAGACTCCCATCGGCAGAAACACGAACGCCGCCGAAAGACCTGCCGCGATAAACAGGAAAATCAGTATCGGCAGGTACTGGCTGAGATCGACCACGAGGGCTTCCTGGCTGCGAAGGGCGAGCGTTTGCGTGCGCCTCTAAGCCCCTCGCCCCGCTGGCGCAAGGGCACGAAGCGGGCAAATTCGGCCACTTTTGTTGCAGATTACTTCATCATCATTTTCGCGGCTCTCTCGGTCGCCTTGCCGTATGGCGGCTTGAGCCCCCCCAGCTGGGCGACGTCCACCCGCGCCTGCGTATAGACGCTGCGCGCATGGCTGAATTCGCGGAAGCCCTCCACCCCGTGATAGCTGCCCATCCCGCTGGGCCCCACACCGCCGAAGGGCAGGTCTTCCATCGAAACATGGAAGATCACGTCATTGACCGTCACCCCGCCCGATATGGTGCGCCCCAGCACATGCTCCTGCTCGCCCTTGTCGCGGCCGAAGTAATAGAGGCCGAGAGGGCGGTCGCGCTCGTTGACGTAGTCGATCGCCTCGTCGACGCTCTTGTAGGTCTTTACCGGAAGCACGGGTCCGAAGATCTCTTCCTTCATCGCCAACATGTCGTCGTTGACTTTCCTGAGGATGGTGAGCGGCATCTTGCGCGCGTTGGTGCCGGAAAAATCCTCATTGCCGGGATTGACTTCGATCACTTCGGCGCCCTTGCCGCGCGCGTCCTCGACCATGGACTGAAGCCGGTCGAAGTGCCGGTCGGTGACAATGCTGGCGTAATCGTCGTTGGCGAGCACCGTCGGATACATGGCGGCGGCGGCCTGACTCACGCCCTCGATTGCGGCCTCCTCGCTTTCCTCGGGCACATAGAGATAATCGGGGGCGAGGCAGATCTGCCCGGCGTTCATCATCTTGCCGAGCGCAATCTTCTCGCCCGCCTTGGCGAAATCGGCGCTTCGCCCCATGAACACCGGCGATTTGCCGCCCAGTTCGAGAGTGACCGGCACCAGATTGGCCGCCGCCGCTTCCATCACCTTGCGCCCGGTCGCGGTCGATCCCGTGAAGACGAGATGATCGAACGGCAAGGAACTGAAAGCCTGCGCCACTTCGGGCCCGCCGGTGAACACGGCGCACTCGTCCGGCGTGAAATATTCCGCCACCAGCTCGCGCATGAGCATGCTGGTCTTCTCGGTGAACTCGCTCGGCTTGATCATCGCCCGATTGCCCGCCGCGAATACCTGCATGAGCGGACCGAAGCTCAGATTGACCGGGAAATTCCACGGGCTGAGGATACCGACAACCCCCTTTGGCTCATAGCGAACCTCCGCCTTGGCCCCCAGCAGTCCAAGCGGAAACTGGAGGTGGCGCTTGTCGCGCCTGGCCCATTTGTCGAGGTGCTTGAGGCAATATCTGCCGAAATTCACCGTGCCAGCGATATCGGTCAGCATGGACTGGTGGGCAGAGCGGTTGCCGAAATCGGCGGCCATGGTCTTGCACAGGTCCTTGCCGCTTTCCCTCAGCAGCTTGATCGCGCGTTCGATGCGGTTGCGACGCATGGCGAGCGGTTCGGGCCGAAGCTGGTTGTGCGCCGCACGCTGCTTGCGCAGGACAGCCTCCATTTGCTGCTTGTGATCGCCGGCCATCGCTCTCTCCATTTGATTTCGCTGCAGTGCAACACTAGGTTGGCCGCCGCTCGACTTCGGTCGTCTTCTGAATCCGATATTCCAGAACAACAGGACCAGCACAAGTGACCCCATTCAGCCCCTCCGACCCCGTCGTCATCCTCTCCTATGCACGCACGCCGATGGGCGGGATGCAGGGCGCCCTGGCCGAGGTTTCGGCGACCGATCTGGGTGCCACTGCGGTCAAGGCGGCAGTCGAACGGTCGGGGGTGCCGGGCGACAAGTTCGACCGCGCCTACATGGGCTGCGTGCTGCCCGCGGGGTTAGGGCAGGCCCCGGCGCGGCAGGCGATGGTCAAGGCCGGCCTGCCCAAATCGGTGCAGGCGACGACGGTCAACAAGGTCTGCGGATCGGGCATGCAAACCGTGATCATGGGCGCCGAAGCCTTGGCTAGCGGGACGGTCGACTATGTCGTCGCCGGCGGGATGGAGAGCATGACCAACGCGCCCTATCTGCTCAAGAAGCACCGCTCGGGCGCGCGGATCGGCCACGACACGGCCTACGATCACATGTTCCTCGACGGACTCGAGGATGCCTATGAGGAAGGCCGCGCAATGGGCACTTTCGCGCAGGATACGGCCAACCAGTACCAGATGACCCGCGAGGAAATGGACGAGTATTCGATCGAAAGCCTGCGCCGGGCCAATGCCGCGATAGAGAGCGGCGCCTTCGACGAAGAGGTGGTCCCCGTCACCTTTTCGACCCGTGCTGGCGAACAGACGGTCGGGCATGACGAGCAGCCGGGGCGCGGAAAGCCGGACAAGATCCCCACTTTACGGCCGGCCTTCGCCAAGGACGGGACGATCACCGCGGCCACCTCCAGTTCAATTTCCGACGGCGCCGCAGCCGTGGTGCTGACTCGCGAGAGTGTTGCGAAGGAAGAGGGCCAGCAGCCGGTCGCCAGGATCGTCGCCA
>JBBSMH010000262.1:0-3106 GCA_038233275.1 Sphingomonadales bacterium
ATATGCGTCGATTTGCCCGTGCCGTGATAACCCTGCACCATCACGCGCCGGTTGTGTGCGAAGCCGGCGAGGATCGCGAGAGTGGTGTCGGGATCGAAGACGTAGCTGTCGTCGAGATCGGGCGTGCGTGCGTCGGGCCTGGAAAAGGCGGGCACCTTCCAGTCTACATCGACGCCGAAAGTCTCGCGCACTTCGACCTCGGTATCGGGCGCGGCGAGCACGGTTTTGGCGGAGGCTTCGAAGCTCTTGTCGGTCATCTTGTTCATCGCCCGCGCGGGTTAGGGATTTATCCGGTGCGCGCCAACCCTATATTGCCGGCCATGGCCCAATCCAATCTGTCGGAATTGCTGCGGCAAAAACTGGTCGGTCGGGTACGCGCGGTGTTCAACGATCTCGATGGCGGACAGCAACCCGTGCCGCCAAGCGACGAGGCGATGTTCGAGCGCGATTCGCCGATCCGCATGGTTCATGCAGACGTGGTCGCGATGATGGTCGGCGGGATTCGCGGGCTGCTGCTGCAAATGCTCCATCCGCACGCTCTGCAAGGCGTGCTCGACCATTCGAATTTTCGTGCCGACATGCACGGGAGGCTGCGGCGAACGGCGCGGTTTATCGCGGTCACCACCTTCGGCCATCGCGACGCGGCGCAAGCAGCCATCAAGCGGGTCAATCGCATCCACGCCGCGGTCAGCGGAACGCTGCCCGATGGAACTCCCTATTCCGCGACCGAGCCACGCACCCTTGCCTGGGTCCATGTGGCCGAGGCTACCAGCTTCCTCGCCGCGTATCGGCGCCATGTCCGGCCCGAAATGCCCGGTCACGAGCAGGACGACTACTATCGCCAGTTCGCGGTGATCGCCCGCGCGCTGGGGGCGGACCCGGTTCCGCTCGACAGGCGGCAGGCGGAGCGGCTTTTCCGCGAGATGCGGGGAGAGCTGTCGGGCTCGAAGGAAGCGCGCGAGGTGGCTCACCTGGTCCTCAATCAGAGGCCCGAAGGCGCTCCGCCGGCGGTGCAAGCGATGCTCGGGGCCGAGGCTGTAAGCCTTCTGCCGCCCTTCGCGCGTTCGATGCTGGGTCTCGAGCGCCCCGGTCTGGCCGCCCTGCCCGGCCGGGCCGCCACCTGGGGCATGGGCAAGACACTGCGCTGGGCGTTCCGGCAAAATTGACGCGCGCTCGCCCTGCACTGGTGTTAAATATCACGGCGAGAGGAGAGAACCATGTACGTCAACGGATTTATTCTCGCCGTGCCCCAGGACAACAAGGACGCCTGCAAGGAGGTTGCCGAAAAGTTCTGGGACATCGCCAAGGATTACGGCGCCAGGTCGCAGGTCGAATGCTGGGAGGTCGATGTGCCCGACGGCAAGACCACCGATTTCCGCCGGGCGGTGAAGTGCGAGAAGGGCGAGAAGATCGTCTTCTCCTGGGTTACCTGGGACGACAAGGAAACCGCCGATGCCAGCCATGACAAGATGATGGCTGACGAGCGGATGAAGGAATTCGGCGACGGCCAGGGCGGCGGCATGCCCTTCGACGGCAAGCGCATGGTCTATGGCGGGTTCGAGCCGCTGGTGTGGAAAGAGGCCTGAGGGCCGAAGGGGGAAGGAACGAGGAGCCGGGCGATTGCCGTGAAATCCGTTCCGGGAATGGACGGGCCCGTCAGTCGATCGCGCGGGATCTGCGGAGCGTTTGATAAGCCTCCACCACGCGTCCCAGCCGGGCTTCGTGTTGCCGGTCCCCGCCATTGCGGTCGGGGTGATAGCGGCGGACGAGTTCGGAATAGCGTCGGCGCAACCGCCGCCGGTCGATATCGAGCCCCAGCCCCATCGTCTCCAGTGCCTGCGCCTCCTCGCGGCTGAAGCGGCCGTCCATGGCCATTTCCGCTTCGCGGCGCACGCGGCTCCTGATGCCACCGGCGCGCGCGGAGATGGCATCGAGCGGATCGTCGTAATCGGCCCAGCGCGGCATGCCATCCACACCGGCCGTGGCCCGAAACGCGGGCTGCTCGGTCCTCCAGCCCATTCCTGGTGCCTGGGCATCGAGAATTTCCTCTGCGCTCATCCCCTCGAACCAGTCGTAGCCCGCGTTGAATTCGCGCACATGATCAAGGCACAGCCAACGCCACCCGCCCGGCCCGTCGAAGGAATGGCCCGAACCAGCCGGCGCGCGGAATTCGCCCGGCTCCGCGCATGCAGGGTGTTCGCACAAGCGCCCTGTATCCTCGTATCGTCCATGAAACTTCGACCGCCGCATTCGTTATAGGATGGGGGCCGAAAGCCGTTTAGGAAACCCCGAGAGAGGAGAAATTGCCGCATGCCCGGAACCGTCCAGCAGGAGATGGAGCGCTTGCTCACCGAGGCATTCGCGCCGACGCGGCTCGAGGTGATCAACGACAGCGCGAAGCACCACGGCCATACCGGAGACGACGGGAGCGGGGAATCGCACTTTACCGTGGTGATCGAAGCCCCGGCCTTTGCGGACAAGTCGCGGCTCGAGCGCCAGCGCATGGTGAACGCCGCGCTGGGGGACATTCCGGGCGATCGGGTCCACGCGCTTTCGATCCAGGCAAGCGTGCCGACGCCATGAGCATTATAGCGCAAACGCTGGTCCCGACCACGCACGACCTCGGCCAGTTCCAGGTGCGCCGCGTTCTGCCCGCGCGCGCGCGCTGTTCCGGGGCGCGATCGACCATCGCGACAGCCTGGGCACTTGCGTGACGATCCGCCCCGGCCAAGTCAATCTGATGACCGCGGGGCGCGGCATCGGTGGATGGCGCGGGCGCTGGGGCTGTACGAATTGAGCGTGCTCGAGCCGGGACGCGCGATGACGCTGACCAGTGCATCAGGCGCGCGCGATACTGCTCGGCGGGGAAGCCTTTGCGACCAAGCGCCACGCCTGGTGGAACTTCGTAAGCTCCGGCCGCGAGCGTATCGAGCAGGCGAAGGAGGACTGGCGGCAAGGCCGCTTCGCGCGGGTGCCGGGCGATGCTGAGGAGTTCATCCCCCTGCCCGATGGCGCCCCCAAAACCGTAACCTACCCCTGAGGAGAAGAGCTCTGTGAATTTCGAGAGCAAGACCGTCTGGATCACTGGGGCGAGCAGCGGGATCGG
>JBBSMH010000263.1:0-3066 GCA_038233275.1 Sphingomonadales bacterium
CCGAACAGATAATCGGTCTCTGCTTGCGTTGCGAAGCTGCCGATCGGCGAACCGAGCACGCTCTCGTTGAACAGGTTCACGGGAACGCAGCTGGCAGCGTTGAGATCAGGCGCCGCAAGATCCGGATTGGCCAGCGCGCCGCCGTTGCATTCGCCGATGACCTGGGGATCGCCAAAGAACCCGAAGAAGTCGAGGTTCGGGTTGTAGTCGTCCGCAATGCCGTCACCGTCGTTATCGACAACGCCATCACCATCGAAATCGGCGGTCGGGTCGAGGCCGAGCGAAAGAGCAAGCCGGTCTTCACGGACGCCCCGGCGGACCGAGCTGCCCTCCGAACGCGAATAGACGCCGGAAACCTCGAAAGTCCAGCTAGGGGAAATGAAAGGAAGGTCCCCCTTCACACCGAGCACGCCGCGATATTGCTCCTGCGTCACATCGGTGTTGTCGCGATCGCCATCGATGGAGAAGATCGGCTGCGTCGGCAGGTTGAACCCGGTGGAAAGCGGAGCAAACGGCCGCCCCGCTCGGGCCTGAAGCGCGTTGTCCACCGCTCGGCAGTCCACGCCATTGGGGTTGGTGGTGAAATTGCACGGGTTGAACTGGTTCTGAGCCGGAACCGTCGGGAACAGCTGCGGGGCTCCGGTATTGTCCGCAAAGATCTCAGCGCGCGAATAATTCGCCTCGAAGAACGGAGTGATATTGGCGGCTCCGGGGAAGGTGTATTCGCCGTACGCCATCACGTTGTAGAGTTTCTGCTGGCTCAGGAAGATTTGGTCTGGATCGGCGCCGTTGGTGTTGACGTTCTGGAAATCGATGTCGCGAATGCCATCGCCGTTTACGTCGAGCTGCCGACCGAAGGCGTCAGAGGACTCACCGAAGTTGAACGGACGGCCTGTGCGCGGATCGAGCGGGAAATTGGCAATATTTCCATTGGCAGGGAAATAGACCGAGCCGAAGCGCGCAAAGGGCTGGAAGATACGGCCACTGATGCCGCCGATCTTGCATTCATTTTCCGAAACGGAAACCGTACCGCCGCTTGCGGCCAGCACTGCGGCATTATCGGCTTTGCCGAGTGTCAGGATATTGCCGTCCTGATCGATTTCGTAGTTGCGATTGCAGCCCTGGAAGAAGTCGCGGTCGCGCAGGCGGATCGCATCGCGGAAGTCGTATTCCGCGCCGAATCCTACGAAGCCGCGGTCGAAGTTCCAGCCGTAGGCCGCGCTGAGCGTGTAGTCCTCGCCCGAACCGTCGGGGTTGAGCTCACCCCGCGCGAACAGTTCGAGACCGTCGAAGTCCTTGCGCAGGATGATGTTGCCGACACCGGCGACCGCGTCCGAACCATAGACCGAGGAGGCACCGTCGAGCAGCAGCTCGTAGCGCTCGATCAGCGAGCCGGGCAGGAGGTTGATGGAGGGATTGGTCGGTGCGCCTTCGACGCCCGCCGGCGCCAGGCGGCGGCCGTTGATCAGAAGCAGCGTGCGGTCGGCGCCGAGGCCGCGCAAGTTAATCGTCTGCGAACCCGGACCGTTATCGAGCACGAAGCCCTGGAAGGTCGCATCGATCTGCGTGCCCGAGGCGGCTTCGGAGCGCTGGAGGATCTGCGAGGGATCGAACAGGCCGGCGGCGTTTTCGTCCTCGGAGGTGAGGACCTGCAGCGGCGAGGTGGAAGTATAGGTGTCACGCTTCACGCGGGAACCGGTAACGACGATCTGACCACCGGCGGCAGCAGGAGGCGTGGTGACGCCTTCTTCGATGCAATCGGGATCGGTGTCGATCGGATCGCCCGAGGCATCGAGCGCGCATTCGCCATCCGATTCGGCAACGTCGGGGTCCACGGTCTGCCCCATCGCGGGCGCGGAAACGGCAAGCGCAAAAGCGGAGACGGTGCAGGCAAGGCCCGTCATCGCGAGATTGTTAAACTTTTTCATAGCTACTCCAGTGCGACACAAATTTTTCTGGAGCGTTCCGAGCCGTTCGCGCACCGGGCGACTGTCATGACAGTCATGTGCCCATACATGTTCAATGCGCGAACTGTTCGAAGACCCCCAGTCCCGACGGTGGCTGGTTAATGCCGCACAGCGCGCGCTGTTGTCAAAGCGTCATATTCGTTTTTGCACACGGTGTTGCCCGAATCCCACACTGGTCGATCGCGGCGGGTCGGCGGCGATGAAAAGGCAGGAGAATATCGGCTCGAACGCGTGCCTTGCGCACGATAGAGCCAGTTCGTCTCACCTAGAATGGCCAGCGAAGCGCCTATTCCACCACCATCTCCAGTTCGCCGTCGCCCTCGTCGATCCGCACCGTCGAACCATCGGGCACTTCGCCCTGGAGAATTTTCTCGGCCAGCGGATCCTGGACATAGCGCTGGACCGCGCGCTTCAGCGGGCGCGCGCCGTAAACCGGGTCGTAGCCCACGCGTCCGAGCCAGCGCAGCGCGGCATCGGTAAGCTCGAGCGCGATCTTGCGGTCCTTGAGCAGATTCCGCACCCGGCCGACCTGGATTTCCACGATCGGAGCCATGTGTTCCTGCGCCAGCCGGTGGAACAGGATGATCTCGTCCAGCCGGTTGAGGAATTCGGGGCGGAAATGCCCGCGCACCACGTCCATTACCTGCGGCTCGACGCTGTCGACATCCTTGCCGTCCTCGATCTGGGTGAGGAACTGGCTGCCCAGGTTGCTGGTGAGGATGATCAGCGTGTTCGAGAAATCGACCACCCGGCCCTGCCCGTCGGTCAACCGCCCGTCATCCAGCACCTGAAGCAGCACGTTGAAGACGTCGTTGTGCGCCTTCTCGACCTCGTCGAACAGCACGACCTGATAAGGACGTCGGCGCACCGCCTCGGTCAACACGCCGCCTTCTTCGTATCCGACATAGCCCGGAGGCGCGCCCATCAGGCGGGCAACGGCGTGCTTTTCCATGAACTCGCTCATGTCGATGCGCACCATCGCCTGGTCGTCGTCGAACAGGAAGGCGGCAATCGCCTTGGTAAGCTCGGTCTTGCCGACGCCGGTGGGTCCGAGGAACAGGAAGCTGCCGAGCGGGCGATTGGGATCCTGCAGTCCGGC
>JBBSMH010000264.1:0-3058 GCA_038233275.1 Sphingomonadales bacterium
AGCGCTCGATGCTCGCCTTGTGTTCGGGGGTGACAACCGGGCCGTAATGCGCGTCGGGATCGGTCGAAACGCCGATCCGCAAGGCCTCGATCGCGGGGATCAGCTTGTCTCGCAGCCGGTCGGCCGTGTCCTCGCCCACCGGCACCACCACCGGCAAGGCCATGCAGCGTTCGCCCGCGCTGCCGAAGGCGGCGCCCGACAGGTCGTTGACCACCTGGTCGAGATCGGCGTCGGGCATGACGATGCCGTGGTTCTTGGCCCCGCCCATCGCCTGCACGCGCTTGCCGTGCTCGACCCCGCGCTTGTAGACGTAATGCGCGATGTCGGACGAGCCGACGAAGCTCACCGCGGCGATATCGGGATGATCGAGGATCGCATCGACCATTTCCTTGTCGCCGTGAACTACTTGCAGCAGCCCCTCGGGCGCGCCGGCCTCGAGGAAAAGTTCGGCCAGCCGCACCGGCACGCTCGGGTCGCGCTCGGACGGCTTGAGGATAAAGGCATTGCCACAGGCGATGGCCATGCCGAACATCCACATCGGGATCATGGCCGGGAAGTTGAACGGGGTAATCCCCGCGCCGATGCCCAGCGGCTGGCGCATCGAATAGACGTCGATCCCCGGTCCGGCGCCGAGCGTGTATTCGCCCTTGAGAACCTGCGGGATGCCGCAGGCGTATTCGATCACCTCGAGCCCACGCTGGACGTCGCCTTTCGCGTCGTCGATCACCTTGCCGTGTTCGGACGAGAGCAGGCGGGCCAGCTCGTCCATATTCGACTCGATCAGCTCCTTGAAGCGGAACATCACGCGCGCGCGCTTCTGCGGATTGGTGGCCGCCCATTCGGGCTGGACTCTCTTGGCATTCTCCACCGCGCGATCGAGCAGCGCGGCATCGCCCAGCGGAACCTCCGCCTGCACCTCCCCCGTCGAGGGGTTCCAGACCTTGTGCGAGCGGCCCGAAGCGGTGCCCCCGGCCCCTCCGGCGATAAAGTGATCGATGTGACGCATGGGGAACTCTCCTGTCGAAGTTTTGCCGCGTCTCTACCCACAGTGCCGCGCTGTGCAAGGGGCGGCAAGCCGATTGCGCGTCGTCCCGACCTGACAACGCGCTGGCCGGGCGCAGGGTCCGAGAGAGAGAAGAACGGAGGAACCCCCGTCGCATCGGCAGTGAGATCGGGCCCATCATCGCACGTCGGCGCCCGGCGCAGCATCCGCGATTGACCCTGCAAAGCGCTTGCGGCAAAGGCGCGAGTGCAGGCGGGTATGATGTAATGGTAGCCTGTCAGCTTCCCATGCTGAACGCGCGGGTTCGATTCCCGCTACCCGCTCCATTCTCCGATAGGCTGTGCCCCGCGGCGGGTTCATCTGTGCAGCATCGCGGCGCAGTGGGCGGAGCAAACGTGCGCCGTCAACCCCCGTGTCTTGCGCGTTTCGTATCTGCACCGCATAGCTGCCCGGACACCGCGCCACCGGAGACATCTGCCATGACCGTCGCTCTCGACCGCCGCCGCTTCCTTGGCGCCACCGGCAGCGCCTTTGCTGCGCTGGTTGCCAGCGGTTGCGCCACGCGGGCGCCGCTCGCCACTTCTGCTCCCTTCACCGGTTACGGCTCGCTTGTGGCCGATCCGGCGGGCCTGCTCGACCTTCCGCGCGGCTTTTCCTACCGCCTGCTCTCCAGTCTCGGCGATGCCATGAGCGACGGAGGGACGGTCCCCGACAAGGCCGACGGCATGGGTTGCCTCGACATCGGCAATGGCGAGATCGTGCTGGTCCGCAATCACGAATTGATGCCGCATGACGATTCCGGCGGACCGATCGCCAGGGGATACGGCACGCGCGATGGCACGATCGTCCCCGGCGGCACGACCAATATTGTGCTCGATGCGCGCACGCTCGCCGTCAAGCGCCAGTTTCGTTCGCTCGGCGGGACGATCCGCAATTGCTCGGGCGGGGTGACGCCGTGGGGCAGTTGGCTGACCTGCGAAGAAGCGCCGACCGGGCCGGGACAGCGTTATGGCGAAGGGCTGGCGGTGGACCACGGCTGGGTTTTCGAGGTGCCGGGCAACGCCACCGGGCTGGTCGATCCGGCGCCATTGAAGGCGATGGGCCGCTTCAATCACGAGGCAGCCTGCGTCGATCCCGCCACGGGCTACGTCTACCAGACCGAGGATCGCAACGATGGCGTGCTCTATCGCTTCGTCCCTGCACGGCCTGGCAGGCTGGGCGAAGGCGGCAAGCTGCAGGCGATGGTGATCGACGGGCTCACCGACACGCGCAACTGGACCGCGCCGGTCATGCCGGTCGGGAAGGGCTACAATGTCCGCTGGGTCGATATGGGCGATGTAGAAGCGCCAAAAGACGATCTTCGCACTCGCGCCATCGCCAAAGGCGCTGCCCCGATCGCGCGCGGCGAGGGCATCCATATGGGAACCGACGAACTTTACGTCTGCTCGACCAATGGCGGCGCCAGGAAGCTCGGGCAGATCTTCAAGCTCGTTCCCGGTCGCGGCGGAGGCCCAGACAGGGTCGAACTGTTCTTCGAGAGCGAAAGCGAGGACCAGCTCAATTACGGCGACAACCTCACCGTCGCGCCCAACGGCCATTTGATCGTCTGCGAAGATCAGTACGGCGACGTGGTCGACAATCACCTGCGCGGCATAACCCCCGATGGGCGGCCTTACGATTTCGGCAGGCTGAGGCTGCAGACCGAGCTTGCCGGCGGTTGCTTCTCGCCCGACAGCAAATGGCTGTTCGTCAACGCCTATGCGCCCACTCGCACGGTCGCGATTACGGGGCCCTGGGTGGCCTTAGCAGGCTCTCCGTGACCGAGTGACCGCATCGCTGTTTCTCGCGTTGGCCGCCGTCCTCCTGACGGGGCTTGGCGGGCGCGACCAGCTGCTCGTCGCGCGGCTCTCGCACAGGCTGGGTGCGCGGCCTCTGCTGCTCGGAGTCGGCGTGGCCGTGTCGGCGATCTCCGCTGCCGGTATGGCCTGGGCGGGGGCGCGGATCGGAGGGCAGCTGTCCGATTCCGCAGAGACCATGCTGGTCGCCATCGCGCTC
>JBBSMH010000265.1:0-3057 GCA_038233275.1 Sphingomonadales bacterium
GCGGCTTCATCGAGGATCACATCCGCCCCGCCGTCCCGACCTATCACGCCCAGCAGAACGAGGGCTCGCGCTGGAAGGTGCTGCCGATCGTCGAGGAGCTGAAGGCCAAGGCGAAGGCCGAGGGCATCTGGAACCTGTTCATGCCGCCGCGCAACGACAGCCATCACCACGTCGACGACAGTTTCGAGTTCGATGGGCCCGGTCTGACCAATCTCGAATACGCGCTATGCGCGGAGGAAATGGGCCGGATCGGCTTCGCCTCGGAAGTGTTCAACTGCTCCGCGCCCGACACCGGCAACATGGAGGTGTTCCATCGCTACGGCACGCGCGAGCAGAAGGAAGAATGGCTCCAGCCGCTGATGGACGGCGAGATCCGCTCCGCTTTCCTGATGACCGAACCTTTCACTGCATCTTCCGATGCAACCAATATCGAGACCCGCATCGAGCGCGCTATAGGTCCTGGGGGCGACGAATACGTCATTAACGGGCGCAAATGGTGGTCCTCGGGCCTCGGCGATCCTCGCTGCAAGGTCGCGATCGTCATGGGCAAGACCGATTTCACCGCCGGGCGGCACGCTCAGCAGTCGATGATCCTGATGCCGACCGACGCCCCCGGCGTGAACATACTGCGCCACTTGCCCGTGTTCGGTTACGACGACGCGCCGCATGGCCACATGGAAGTCGAGCTCAAGGACGTCCGCGTGCCCGCATCCAACATGCTGCTGGGCGAGGGGCGCGGGTTCGAGATCGCGCAGGGCCGCCTCGGACCGGGCCGCATCCACCACTGCATGCGCACCATCGGCGTTGCCGAGGAAGCGCTCGCCAAGATGTGCCGCCGGCTTCAGGAGCGTGAGGCCTTCGGCAAGCCGATTTACAAGCATTCGGTGTGGGAGGAGCGCGTGGCGCGCGCGCGCATCGACATCGACATGACCCGGCTCCTGTGCCTCAAGGCGGCCGACATGATGGACAAGGTCGGCAACAAGTCCGCCAAGCAGGAAATCGCCATGATCAAGGTGCAGGCGCCCAACATGGCGCTGCGCATCATCGATGACGCCATCCAGGCGCATGGCGGCGGCGGGGTAAGCGAGGATTTCGGCCTCGCCAGCGCCTATGCCCACCAGCGCACGCTGCGGCTGGCAGATGGGCCCGACGAGGTCCACGCGCGCGCGATCGCGCGGATGGAGTTCGCCAAGCATATGCCCCAGGAGGGCCCGAGTTCGAACGCCTTGCGTGGCGGCAACCCACATTCCTCCAGCGCCGGGAGTGCCGCAGCAATGAGCAGCGGCGATATGGGGGCTTCACGCTGATGGCGAAGGCTGCGATCCTCGAACAAGTCGGCAGCCTCACCATCGGGGAGGTCGAGCTAGGCGAGCCCGGTCCGCACGAGGTGCTGATCGACACTAGGGCGTGCGGGCTATGCCATTCGGACCTGCATTTCATCGACGGTGCCTATCCGCATCCCCTGCCCGCGATTCCGGGCCATGAGGCGGCGGGCGTGGTGCGCGCGGTGGGCAGCGAAGTGAAGACGGTGAAGCCGGGCGACCACGTGGTTTCCTGCCTGTCCGCCTTTTGCGGCCATTGCGAGTTCTGCGTCACCGGACGCATGGCGCTGTGCATGGGTGGCGACACACGCCGCGCCCAGACGCAGGCGCCGCGCATCATGCGCGCCGACGGGAGTGAGCCGGTCGCCCAGATGCTCAACCTGTCCGCCTTCTGCGAGCAGATGCTGATACACGAGCACGCCTGCGTTGCGATCGACAAGGACATGCCGCTCGACCGCGCAGCGGTGATCGGCTGTGCGGTGACCACCGGCGCTGGCACGATCTTCAACGCCTGTTCGGTGGTTCCGGGAGAAGCGGTGGCGGTTGTCGGTTGCGGAGGGGTCGGCCTTGCGGCAGTCAATGCGGCGAAGATCGCCGGCGCCGGTCGAATCATCGCCATCGATCCGATCCCGGAAAAGCGCGAGCTCGCCGAAGCGCTTGGCGCAACTCATACGGTCGATGCGATGGCCGAGGACGCTGTCGAACAGGTGATGCGGATCTCGGACGGCGGCGTACACCACGCTATCGAGGCGGTTGGGCGGCAGGCCAGCGCCGATCTGTGCGTCAAAATCCTTCGCCGCGGGGGCACCGCGACGATCCTCGGCATGATACCACTCGACTGCAAGGTCGGCCTCGGCGCAATGGACCTGCTCAGCGGCAAGAAGCTGCAGGGTGCGATCATGGGGATGAATCATTTCCCCGTCGATCTGCCGCGGCTGGTCGACTTCTACATGCGCGGGTTGCTCGATCTCGACATCATCATCGCCGAGCGCATCCCGCTCGAAAAGATCAACGAGGGCTTCGAGAAAATGAAGGGGGGCCATTCGGCGCGAAGCGTGGTGGTCTTCGACTGATGAAAACCGGCATGCCAGACATCGACTTCGACAAGGAAATGGTCGGAACCGTCGAGGTGCCCGAAGGCGACCGGCTCAATCTCGACCGGCTGACCGCCTGGTTCGAGGGGAAGGTTGAAGGCTTCGCCCGGCCTATCTCCTATTCGAAGTTCAAAGGGGGCCAGTCAAATCCCACCTACCGCATCGATACTCCGGGCCAGTCCTACGTGCTACGGCGCCAGCCGTTCGGAAAACTGCTTCCGAGCGCCCATGCGGTCGATCGCGAATACAAGGCGATGCACGCGCTTGGACCAACAGGTTTCCCCGTGCCAAAGACTTATGGGCTGTGCGAGGACCCGGATGTCATCGGTAGCAAATTCTTCGTCATGGCTCTCGCGGACGGCCGGTCCCTGTGGCACGGCTCGCTGCCTGATTATTCGCCGGACCAGCGGCGCGAGCTCTACGATTCGATGATCGACACGATGGCGGAGCTGCATCTTCGCGAGCCCGAGGCGATCGGCCTGGGAGACTATGGCAAGCCGACCGACTATTGCGCCCGCCAGATTGCCCGGTGGAGCAAGCAGTACAGGCTCTCCGAAACCGAGCACATGCCGCAGATGGAGCGGCTGATCGAATGGCTACCGCAAACCGTTCCCCCGCAGCATGAAAGCAGCGTGGTCCAC
>JBBSMH010000266.1:0-3051 GCA_038233275.1 Sphingomonadales bacterium
ACCAAACGCAACTGCCCGCGCCGACCGGCCAGACCTTTGCGGTCGTTGCCGACGATCCCGCTCTCGTGGGCGGGCTCGAGTTCGCGCAATATGCCGATCTCGTCGAAGCCCAAATGCAGCGCCTTGGCTACACCCAGGCCGCCGACGCCCAGGGATCCGACCTGCTGGTGCGGTTCGATTACGGCGTGGACAATGGCCGCGAGCGCATCCGCACGACCGGTTTCCACGATCCGTTCTACGATCCGTGGTACGGTTACCGCCCCTTCTACCGCTCGCGCATTGGCTATTACGATCCGTTCTACCGCTCGCGACACGGCCTACGCTCGCGCTATTACGGCAGCCGCTGGGGTTACGGCTTCTACGATCCGTGGTTCGGGGGCCCGGACATCCGGAGCTACACCGTTTACACCAGCGGTATCGATTTGAAGATCGATCGGGCGGCCAGCGGCGAACGGTTGTTCGAAGGCAAGGCCGAGGCGGTCTCGACCTCGGACCGGCTCCAGTATCTGGTGCCCAACCTGGTCGAAGCGATGTTCACCGATTTCCCCGGCAACTCGGGCGAGACCGTGCGCATTTCCATCGCACCGGAGAAGAAGACGGTGCGCCGGATCGACTGACGCCATCTACGTTAAATCACCGATGGGGCGGTCTCGCGAGGGGCCGCCCCTTTTCTGTCGGCGCAGGGTCTTGCGCACGGCGAGTGCGACGCAAGCGATAAAGGCCGCGCCCTCCAGCGCGGCCGAGCCGAGTTGGCTGATCATGTAATACCCGCTTTCGCCGAACAACAACCCCACGCGGTCGATGTCGATCTGCGAGGCGGGAAAACGCTCCTGGAGCATGGCGAGGCTCCTACCGAGCAGCCGTCCTCCCGCCAGCACCAGCAAGCTTCCCGCGAGCGCGCCGAGAGCGGAAGCGAGGGCGGCGGCCATCCTCCGGCTGCCGGCCGAGCCAGCCAGCGCACAGGCAAAGCCTGCCGCGCCACCGAGGACCGCTCCCTCGAAAATTCCCGTGACCGGCCCGACAGCGGCACCCGTCAGCGCCGCTATCCCGTCGCGGCCGAGCGCCTGCCCCAACGCGCCGACCAGCCCGCCGCCCGCCGCGCCGCCAATCGCGAGCATCGGCATGGTGAATCCGCGCGCGGCTGCCGCCAGCCCCATGCCGATCCCCACTCCTGCCCCCCCCAGCACGCCGAGCGCAGCGACCAATGCAACCATCACCAGCACCGCGGAGCCGCCGCTCTGCGTTGCCAGGACGCCGTAGAAGAGACCCCCAAACGCCCCCGCGAAGCCACCGCCGAACGTGGCCGCCCCGGCAATGCGTCCCCCGGTCGCGAATTGCGACCCCGGTTTTGGTGCTTCCGTCGAACGATTCTCCGGGTCCACGGGCTGCAGGAAGCGATACCCGTGTTTCGGGACAGTCTCGATGTAGCGCGGATTGCCCGCCTCGTCGCCTAGCGCGCGGCGCAGCGTGCGGATGCATTGGGTCAGCGCCTCGTCGGTCACCGGCACCCCGCGCCAGACCTCGTCCATGAAGCGCTCCTTGGTCACCAGAGCCCCTTCGCTGCCCGCAAGCACTGCGAGCGCGTCGAAATACCGGCTCCCGAGCTCGATCCTTTCCCCCCGCCGGCTCAACCGGCGAGCGGTCAGATCGAGCACGAATTCTCCGAAGCACATGCGCACCGTGCGGGACGCGTCAGGATCGACCCCCTCGTTCATCGCCCAACCCATAGTCGCAGCCGCGTGCGTGATGAAGGGTTTCAGCAATTGCTCACAAATTGCTCATGCCGCTCAGGGCGGAGCGACCTAACGGGATATGGATCGAAACGGAGTAAAAATCATGCAACCCGATCAGATCAAGACATCATCGCTGCTCAACGGATGGCGCATCGCCGGATGGGGCGCGCTGCTGGCGTTGCTCGTCCTGCCCGCCGTCGCGATGACATTCACCGACGAGGTCGACTGGACATTCGGCGATTTCGTTTTTGCCGGCATCCTGCTTTTCGCTCTGGGCGCAGGCGTCGAAATCGCGATCCGGGTGGGCCGAAGCGGGCCGCTCAGGCTGGGCCTGATCATTGCCACGCTGGCTGGGTTTTTCACGCTCTGGTCGAACGCCGCCGTGGGCATCATCGGTTCCGAAGACGAGATGGTGAACCTGGGTTTCACGGCGCTGGTGATCCTCGCCTTCCTTTCCACCCTGCTCGTCTGGTTTCGAGCGCACATTCTGCGCTGGATTTATGCAGTGGTTGCCATCGGACAGATTGCCCTGGGCATTGCAGCGCTGTCGCTGATGCCCGGTCATGCGGTCGAATGGGGCATCCTCGCAGCCTTTGCCGCGATCTGGGGGGCGGCGGCGCTATGCTGCCATCGCGCGGCCGTGGCGGGCGGCAAGCAGCGATTTGAATAGGCCTTCCCCCTTCAGAGGCCTCCCAACGGCCCTCCCGTGACGCTCGCCGATCTCCAGTCCGGCGGGCGCCACACCCTCTTTAAGGTCTAGACCAGTTTCGCGTGTCCGCCGGTGGAGCCAAAGCCGCCCGCGCCGCGCGCGGTGTCGTCGAGCTCTTCCACCTCGATCCACGAAGCCTGCACCACCGGCGCGAGCACCAGCTGCGCGATCCGGTCGCCGCGCTGGATCGCAAAATCCTCCGCTCCGTGGTTGATGAGGATGATCTTGAGCTCGCCGCGATAATCCGAATCGATCGTCCCGGGCGTGTTGGCAACCCCGATGGCGTACCTGAGCGCTAGCCCCGAGCGCGGCCGCACCTGGATTTCGAAATTGTCCGGGATTGCCATTGCGAAGCCCGTTGCGACAGCGCGGCGCTGACCGGGCCGGAGTGTCACACCTTCTGCCGCGACCACATCCATCCCCGCCGCGCCGCGGGTGGCATAGGCCGGCAAATCGAGTCCATCTCCATGCGGCAAACGCCTGATGCGCACGCCGACGGGATCAATCACCCTGCGCTTCTCCCATGCTGGCCAATGCATCCGCCGCGCGGCGCACGAGTTCGCGCGCCACATCGATCTTGGGCATTTCGTCGAGTGATTCAACTCCGCT
>JBBSMH010000267.1:0-3035 GCA_038233275.1 Sphingomonadales bacterium
AGCAGGGCGTCGAGCAGGGGCATCCCGGCACGGGTCACGCCGATCTTCGATCCCTCCCGCCACATCAGGCCGAGTTCGCAATGCAGCGAGAGCTTGATCGGGTCGAGCAACGCACTCTCGCCCATGCCGAAACGCGCTACGAGATCGGCAAGGTCGATCCCCTCGTCCAGGCGCAGCCCCGTCAGCAGGGCCTCGCTGGCCTGTTCTGAAGGCGTCAGTCTGCGTTCTTCGCTGATTGCGTGGCCGCACCGGCCGAATGCGGCGAGATAGTTTTCCGGCTTGCGGTGCCGCTGCGTTGCGCTGCCGCCTCGCCTGCCGTGCGCGCCAGGGCCAATGCCGCAATAGTCGCGGTAGCGCCAATAGGTGAGATTGTGACGGCTTTCCTCGCCGGGCCGCGCATGATTGCTTACCTCGTAGGCGGGCAGGCCCGCGTGAGCGGTTATTTCTCGCGTGAGGACGAAAAGATCGGCGGCGCTGTCGTCTTCCAGCGGCTTGAAAGCGCCGCGGCGGACATCGGTGGCGAAGCGCGTTTGCGGCTCGATGGTCAGCTGGTAGAGCGAGAGGTGGCCGGTGCCCAGCGCCAGCGCGCGCGCCAGCTCGTCGCGCCATAGATCGCAAGTCTGGTCGGGCCGAGCATAGATCAGATCGATCGAGACGCGGTCGAAGTGCATCTGTGCCGTCTCGAGAGCCTTCAGCGCCTCGCTGGCGCTGTGGAGACGCCCGAGAAACCGCAGGGCGTTGTCCTCGAGCGACTGCACCCCTAGCGAGACGCGAGTGATTCCGGCGCCGGCGAGGGTGGCGAAATTCGCCGCCTCGACCGAGCTCGGGTTGGCTTCCAGCGTGATCTCGATCCCGGGATCGAACCCCCAAAGCCGCTCCGCCTCTCGTAACAAGGCATCGACCAGATCCGGCGGCATCAAGCTAGGGGTGCCGCCGCCGAAAAAGATGCTGGTCAGCGTTTCACCCGAAGCCACCTCGGCCTCGTGGCGCATGTCGGCCAGAAGTGCGCGCTGCCACTCCGAAACGTCGGTGCGGTCGCGGACATGGCTGTTGAAATCGCAATAGGGGCATTTCGCGAGGCAGAAGGGCCAGTGGATGTAGAGCGCGCGAGCCATGCGGTCCTTCAGAAAATCTTAACAATAGTGGAGCGACATCCCTGCTTATGGGACGGTTAGGGACATTCGCGCTGCTGGGAAGCGCTATCGCAGCCATATGTGCCACGGCGCTCGGTGTTTCGGCAAGCGCCAGCGCGGGCGAGCGCAATTCGCCGGGCGCGGTCTCTCACGAGGCGCGGTTCGGCAGCCAGGAGCAGTCCACGCGCTCATCCGGAGGCCATGCGTCGCGCATCCTTGCCTCGCACAATGCCGAGCGCATGCGGCTGCGCCTGCCGCCACTCAAATGGAACCGCCGTCTCGAGAGCGAGGCCGCAGACTGGGCGAATTGGATCGGCCAGCGCGGTCGGCTCGAGCACGCGAGCGGTACCTTACGCAATGGCACGGGCGAGAATGTCTGGATGGGCTCCGCCGGCGTCTGGGACGTCGAGACCATGGTGGGGATGTTCCTGGAGGAACGTGAACACTACCGGCATGGCAATTTCCCGGAAATCTCCCGGACCGGAAATTGGGCGGACGTGGGCCATTACACCCAGGTCATCTGGCGCGACACCAAGGAAGTCGGCTGCGCCGTGGCCACCACCCGCGGCAATGATGTGCTGGTGTGCCGCTATTGGCCGGCGGGCAATGTCTGGGGCGCCAGAGCCTACTGAGGCTCAGGCAAACTGTTCGGCGACCAGCTTGGCGAACGCATCGGCGCGGTGGCTGATGGCGTGCTTTTCTTCCGGCTCGAGCTCGGCGAAGGTCTTCTCGCCGCCCTGCGGGACGAACACCGGGTCATAGCCGAAGCCCATCGTGCCCCGCGGCGGCCAGGTCAGCGTGCCGGGCGCGCGGCCTTCATGGATTGCGTGCTCTCCATCCGGCCAGGCGATCGCCAGCACGCAATGGAAGGCGCAATCGCGCGGCGTTTCAGGGCCCTTTGCCTGCAGCATCCCCTCCACCTTGCCCATCGCCATGTACCAATCGCGGCCCGCCTCGCCTTCGAACCACTGTCGCTCGGCCCAATCGGCGGTGTATACGCCGGGGCGCCCATCGAGCGCATCGACCGATAGTCCGCTGTCGTCCGCCATCGCGACGATACCCGAAGCTTCCGCCGCCGCTCGCGCCTTGATCAGCGCATTGTCGATGAAGCTGCGGCCGGTCTCGGGCGGTTCTGGCAGGCCCAGCGACCCGGCGGAAATGCACTTGACGCCGTGCGGAGCGAGCAGAGCGGAGATTTCCTTCAACTTGCCCGCATTGTGCGTGGCGATGACCAGCGATCCGGAGCCGAGGCGGCGGGTCATTTGCGTGTTGCCTCCTCCTGTGCGGCGAAGATGCGATCGCAACCCATCCGCGCAAGGCGCAGGAGGCGCAGCAGCGCTTCTTCGTCATAGGGCGCGCCTTCCGCGGTCGCCTGCGCTTCGGCGATCTTGCCGCCTTCGATCAGGACGAAATTCGCATCGGCCTCGGCGTTGGAGTCTTCGGGATAGTCAAGGTCGAGCACCGCCGTCCCATTGTAGATCCCGCAGGAGACAGCCGCTATCTTGGCGGTGATCGGATCCTCCGCGAGAAGCCCCTTCTGCAGCAGGCCGTCCACCGCGATCCGCAGCGCGACCCAGGCACCGGAGATCGACGCCGTGCGCGTGCCACCGTCCGCCTGGATGACGTCGCAATCGAGCGTGATCTGCCGCTCGCCCAGTTTCCTTAAATCGACGACGGAGCGTAAGCTGCGCCCGATAAGGCGCTGGATTTCCTGCGTTCTGCCGCCTTGCTTGCCCTTGACTGCCTCGCGCATCCCGCGCGTATGGGTGGAGCGCGGCAACATCGAATATTCGGCCGTCACCCAGCCTTCGCCCTTACCGCGCATCCACGGCGGGATGCGTTCTTCGACGCTCGCGGTGCACAGCACCCTAGTCTGCCCGAAGGAGATCAGGCAGGAACCCT
>JBBSMH010000268.1:0-3014 GCA_038233275.1 Sphingomonadales bacterium
GCTCGCGCTGCTCGGCGCGGTGGCGATGCTGGGGCTGGGCTACGCCGCGGTCCCGCTTTACGACCTGTTCTGCCGCGTCACGGGTTTCGGCGGCACAACGCAGCGCGCCAGCGATGCCGATGCCGAACTTGCGGCCCGGATCGCGCAAAGCAGCGGCGCGACGACCATCTCAATCCGCTTCGATGCCAGCACCGCACGCGACATCCCTTGGCACTTCAGCCCCGAGCAGGCGACCGACACGGTGCAGATCGGCCAGCGCGACATGGCCTTCTACATCGCGCGCAACGACAGCTCCATCCCGATCACCGGCACCGCCACCTTCAATGTCGAGCCCGAACAGGCGGGCAAGTATTTTAACAAGGTCCAGTGCTTCTGCTTCACCGAGCAAACGCTGCGGCCGGGGCAGGAAGTGCGCATGCCGGTGTTGTTCTACGTCGACCCGGCGGCGCTCGACGATCCCGACATGAAGGGGGTCGAGCAGATCACGCTGAGCTATACTTTCCACCGCGCGAAGGACGAAGGCGCGTAACACTCTGGACCGCGCGCGGCGAGCGTTCTAAGGGCGGGCGCACACCAGACCAACAGGATCATTCGAGAGACCCATGGCCGGCAACGTCAATCACCAATATCACATCCTCGAGCCCAATATCTGGCCGCTGATCGGAGCCGCCGCGGCGCTGACCTTCACCAGCGGCATGGTGCTTTACATGCACGAAATGTCGAGCGCGCATCTGGTCCTTGGCCTCGGCATTGCCGGTCTCATCGCGACCTTCTTCGCGTGGTTCTCCAATGTGGTGAAGGAAGCCCAGCGGGGCGATCACACGCCGGTGGTGCAGCTGCACCTGCGCTACGGCATGATCCTGTTCATCGCTTCCGAAGTGATGTTCTTCGTCGGCTGGTTCTGGAGCTGGTTCGATTTCGCGCTTTTCCCCAGCGAGATATCCGAGGTCATCGGCGGACAGTTCCCCCCGGCAGCTATCGAAGCAGTGCTAGATCCTTTCTCGCTTCCGCTGCTCAACACGCTGATCCTGCTGTGTTCGGGCACCACGGTCACCTGGGCGCACCACTCGCTGATCCACGGCGACCGCGACGGCCTCAAGAAGGGCCTGTGGGCGACAATCGCCCTGGGCATCCTGTTCACTGCCATCCAGGCCTATGAATACAGCGCCGCGCCGTTCGAGTTCGGCGGCAACACCTACGGCTCGGCCTTCTATATGGCGACGGGCTTTCACGGCTTCCACGTGCTGGTGGGCACGATCTTTCTGATCGTCTGCCTGCGCCGAACCTATCTGGGGCATTTCACACCGCGCCAGCATTTCGGCTTCGAAGCCGCGGCGTGGTATTGGCACTTCGTCGACGTGGTGTGGCTGTTCCTGTTCGTGGTGGTCTATGTCTGGGGCGGCTGGGGCGCCGCCGTTCACTGATCCCGTTGGCTGCGTCAATTTGCCGCGCCTGCCCGTAATCCCGACGCTGCTGGTTGCCGCCGCAGTCGCGACGATGATCGCGCTCGGCATCTGGCAGCTGGGCCGGGCAGAGGAGAAGGAAGCGCTGGTCGCGCGCGCCGAATGGGCACTTACCATGTCCTCCGAAGTCGAATACGCTCGCGACGAGCCAGCGCGCGAACGGGTTCTCTATCGGCGGACCAGCATCGAATGCCAAACCGTGCTGGATGCGGGCCTGGTCGCGGGGACCAGCGCGAGCGGAGCAAAGGGATGGGCGCATCGCTATACCTGCGCCCTGCCCGATGGCGGACAGGCGCGGGTGGACCTGGGCTTCTCGCGCGAGCCGAACCCCTTCGAGTGGAGCGGGGGCGCCCTTCAGGGCCTGATCGCACCCGGCGGGCGGATCGTCGCGGCTAACCCTCCGGCGGGGCTCGCTCCGCTCGCGCCGCCCGATCCGCGCGATCTGCCCAACAATCACCTTGCCTACGCCGGCCAGTGGTTCTTCTTCGCAGTGACCGCGCTGGTGATCTATTTTCTCGCGTTGCGCCATCGGCGGAGGCGGCCTTCGCTTCGGTGAAGCGGCAGTTTCTTGCCCGCTCTCGCGGGCGCCGCTAACCGCGGTGCCGATGCAATATATCTCCACCCGCGGAAGCGCCCCGGCGCTCGATTTCTCCGGCGTCACGCTGGCGGGGCTGGCGAGCGACGGCGGGCTTTATATGCCGGCAAGCTGGCCGCGGTTCTCCCGCGACGAGATCGCGGAAATGCGCGGCCTGCCCTATGCCGAGCTGGCCGCCCGGGTGATGCAGCCTTTCGTCGGCGCTTGCCTCGCTCCGGAGCGGCTGGGCCAGCTTTGCGAGCAGGCCTATACCCGCTTCGCGCACAAGGCGGTGACGCCGCTGGTCCAGCTCGACGACACGCATTGGCTGCTTGAGCTGTTCCACGGCCCTACGCTGGCTTTCAAGGATGTGGCGCTGCAACTGCTCGGCCTGCTGTTCGAAGAGTTTCTCGCCCGCGAGGACGGCTTCCTGACCATCGTCGGCGCGACCAGCGGCGATACGGGCAGCGCCGCCATCGACGCCGTGACGGGACGCGAGAACATGGAAATCTTCATGTTCCATCCTATGGGGCGGGTAAGCGAGGTCCAGCGCCGCCAGATGACCACCCTGCGCGCACCCAATGTTCACAACATCGCCCTTGAAGGTGCCAGCTTCGACGGCGCGCAACAGCACGTGAAGCGCTTGTTCGCCGACGCCAGCGTGACCGGCCGCCACCGTATCGGCGCTGTCAATTCGATCAACTGGGCGCGGCTTGCGGCGCAGGTGGCCTATTATTTCGCTGCCGCGCTCCAGCTGGGCGCGCCTGATCGCAAGATCGCCTTCAGCGTCCCCACGGGCAATTTTGGAGACGTCTTCGCGGGCTATGTCGCGGCGCGGATGGGCCTGCCGGTCGAGCGGCTGGTCGTGGCGACCAATGTCAACGACATTCTCCACCGCGCGCTCACCGACGGCGATTATTCTACCGGCAAGGTCACCGCGACCGCCACGCCGAGCATGGACATTCAGGTGAGCTCCA
>JBBSMH010000269.1:0-2962 GCA_038233275.1 Sphingomonadales bacterium
ATGGGAGGAAATCGAAGCTGGGCGCTGGGTGCGCTGCCACCGCGCCCATGAGCTCAGTCTGCCGGGCGTCGCCTTGGCTGGATCGAAGGGCGGTTCATCACCACGGTCGACTGCCTGAATGTGTCATGCTGGGCAACGCGATTACTAGCAGTATGAGAAGGAGTGAACGATATGCCGATAGATGTTGCTGGGCCGGGAGTCGGTGATCCGGCTCCTGCCCTTAGTCTGACCACGTCGGACGGAAGCACCTTGAGCCTGGGTGGCATGCTCGGCCAGAAAATCCTGTTGGTCTTCTATCGCGGCGCTTGGTGATCGCATTGCCGTGTGCAGCTGGTCGAGCTGCAGGAGCGATATCAGGATTTTCGAGCGGCGAATACCGAGATCATTGCGATTAGCAACGAGGACCGCGAAACGATCGACACCATGAAACAGGAATTGGGGATCACCTTCCGGATCCTCTCTGACACCTCGCGCACGATGATCGAGGATTACGGTGTCTTCCACGACAAGGAAGCGAAGGGCCGGCCCATTGCCAGGCCGGCCGCATTCGTTATTGACGGCAATGGTATCGTTGGTTACCGTTATGTAGGTGAGAGCCAACTCGACCGGCCACGGGCCGACGACCTACTTCAGGCGGCGTCGCCGGCCGTGTAACCGGGGTCATGAATCGCCAGCTGCAATGAGGGCTATATCGGCACCTCAGTGATCACGTCGCCAACGTGCTGCCCGCACCCAGGTCAGCTGGCATCAGGAGATCCTCTTCGCTCGTGAGCACGAGAGTGCCGAGGACGACCGCGTCCTGGTCGCCCGCGCCTCGGGCGGTATGCACGACGTCCTCTTCGTAGTAGATAGCGTCTCCAGGCTCAAGAATGACTTCCGTACCCGGCTCGGTGATGTCTTCAGCCGGACCAGTCGCGCCGGCCGCCGCACCACGAACCACATGGGCAGTGCCCTCGACGAGCGTCCAGCCAAAAGAACCAGAAGCTACACCGAGCACCGTTGTACCGGGATGACCATGAGCAAAGATTTCAGCATCTGGCTGAAAGACAAACCGAGCTACGTAAACGGTTTGTCCAGGCGCCCGGTCTGATGGCGCACCCGCGAAGATTTCCGCTGTCACACCAGGCGCTAACTCAACGACGGAGATGGCTTCATTTTCCCCGGCCGGTGTGGAGTCCTGAGCGGCCGAACCCCGTGCGAACAATGCCCCAATCGCAATCAGCGTGATGATCAGCAGTGGCGAGAACCGACGACTCGCGTTCGACATGTGAGTCTCCATTACGGCAATTAACGCGTTGGTTACAGGCACGTCGCTACCGATTAGCTCACCGGTAAAAGTAAGGGTCGAGAACCGACACTTTGGTGATTCGCTCAATCGGCAGGGTCGTGCTCTTCGCGGCCTTGCGAATCGCTTCCGGATTCGGCGGGCCGTCGTAGACGCAGAACGTCTTCGCCTTGTCCTCGCTGACATAGGAGTGCACCCATGTCACCCCGCTTTCCGCATTCTGGTTGACCACGGCGAGGCAGGTTTCGGCCCCTTCCGCGTTCATCGGAATCTCTAGGCCATCTGGAAACTCCCGTTCGACAATATATCGCGGCATCCCGACACCCCCTTCGATGTTGTTGCACCGGTCCCTCCGGCAGTTATCATCTTGCCGGAGCGGGACGCAACCAACATGGGGAGGTTGCCCCTATATTGAAGAAATTCGTTCCCTATATTGGATCGTTTGGAGAGAGGTCTCGCGCGGCGCGGATGGCATCGCGGCGCGTTGTGACACCCAATTTTTGCAGAATCGCTGAAGTATGATGCTCGACCGTTTTCGACGATAGGAACAGCCGGGCGGCTATCTCAGCGTTAGTCTCCCCCGCTTCGATAAGCGTCAGCACCTCGGCTTCCCGCGCGGTCAGCATCGCCGGATGTGACCGTGTCGAGGCCCGGGGTCCCCGAGGAATAGTACGCACCCCCATCGCCCGCAACCGGCGGCGAGTCAGCGCGGCAGCAGGCCGAGCACCCAATTCCTGGAACATCTCCAGCGCCTGGCGCACCGCCGCTTGTTCGTTACTGAAGGAGAGGGCTCGTGCGGCCTCATAGATACAGCCGAGATCGGCCCACGCGCTTGAAGCCGCCTCGCTTTCCCCTTCCAGTTCTAAAGCGAACGGTTTCGCCATGCCTTC
Organism: Sphingomonadales bacterium; assembly: GCA_038233275.1. Lineage (GTDB taxonomy): Bacteria > Pseudomonadota > Alphaproteobacteria > Sphingomonadales > Sphingomonadaceae > Qipengyuania. The sequence continues at coordinate 2,176 of JBBSMH010000269.1, forward strand.
CACAGGCTCAGTGAGGTCGCCGGCAACCCAGCGCCAGTATGCGAATTCACCGATAAACCACGGCATGTCCCGGCCGAGCGCATACTCGAATCCGGCCCGACTCTCATCCAATACGCCCTGGCGGTCGCCACACAGCCACGCTGCTTCGGCCCGGGCGGCTCGCGCGGGACCAATTCGCTGAACGTCGCCGGTCTGTAGTGCCAGCGCCACCGCCTCGTCCAATGCCACGTTCGTTTCGGGATCGCCACGGCGGGCGCGAACCCGGCCAAGCGCCACGAGCGCCACGACTCGGCTCACTGGCGCTAAAGCGTCCTGAGAAACGAGTAAGTGAGCGACGTTTACGGAGTCATCCCACTTCCCCTGATAGCAGTACACTAGTGCTAGCCAAGTCTCCATGTATGACCCCATATAGTCGAGGTCGCGCTCGGCGCAATAGGTAATCCCCTCCTGCAAATAGCGAACCGCCTCATTGAATTTGAAGATCTCGCCGAAGCCGGACCCGAGATTGCAGTACGCTCGGCTGACGTGGTCCTCGTAATCGCCGGCCAGCGCGAGCGCCAGGCTGCGCTGAAGCCGTTCTGAGCTTTGGCCGTTGCTGGCAAATAAGTCCACCGCTCCGACATTGTTCAGTGCATGGATCAACGCTTCATCGTGACCCGTAACTTCCGCAAGTGCGATCGCCTTCTCGCCCCAGTGGAGTGCGCGTTCCCCGTATCTTGAGAGTATGTTCAACTGCGATCGGTTGCTATAGGCCATGGCAAGCGCTGCGCTGGGAGGCAAGCTTTCA
>JBBSMH010000270.1:0-2959 GCA_038233275.1 Sphingomonadales bacterium
CCGGGCGATCGTAGATCAGCAATTCGAAGTGGGTAACCGGATTTGTGAGGCGGGGCTGGTCCCAATTCTCGAGCCCGAATACGATATCCATGCCGCCGACCGGGGCGAGGGCGAAAAGATCCTGCTCGAAGGGCTCCAAAGGAGCCTGGACGCGCTTCCCGAGCGGCGCAAGGTGATGCTGAAGCTCTCGATTCCTGTCGAAGCCAATCTCTACAAGCCGTTGATCGACCACCCCAATGTCGCGCGGATTGTCGCGTTGTCGGGCGGCTACAGCACCGAGGAGGCGTGCGAGAGGCTGGCGCAGAATGATGGCATGATTGCCAGCTTCAGCCGCGGCTTGCTGCAGGACTTGCGTGCAAGCCAAAGCGACGAGGAGTTCAACGCCACGCTGTCGCGCGCGATCGACCGGATTCACACCGCCAGCGTCGGCTGACCGAGAGAAGCGGCGTCAGCGCCGCTCGTAGAGAAAGCGGTATTCGTCCGGCTGCGTTTCGCGGTCGGCGCGGTTTTCGGGAAGGCCGGAAACCAGCGCGATCACATGACCGTGGGTCCCGTAGGTCTCGCCGAGCGCAATGTTGGCGGTATCTCGCCAGCCGTCGCCGTCGATTCGCGTTTTGACGATGAGTCGCCCGGCCCAGACGCAACGCGCGTTCTCTGGACAGCGGCTGTCCTCGATCACCTTCTTGGGGGTGACGACCACTCCGCCCACCCGAACCGGCTGGTCGAGCGGGACGGCCGTACCCTCGACCACGGGTGTCCCCACCACGATGGGCGCGTCGGGCACCACCGTACAGGCGGCGATCATGGCGATGACGAAGGCTAGGGCGGCCGAGGTGCGAAGGGGAGAGTTCATTCAAGCGAATTAGCATTCGATGCACTTTCGCGAAACTGAATGTCGACGAAAGCTGCTCGCGGCGATACGAAGCGCGCGCATGACGCCCTGCCAGCTTTATCTTATCTCTCCGTTGCAGGTGGGCGGCGGATTTCCCGAACGGCTTGAACGCGCGCTCGATGCCGGGCGCGGTGTGGCGACCGCCTTTCAATTTCGGGTAAAGGATGCCGACCAGCACGAAGCGGCGCGTCTTGCCGGTCCCTTGCTTGAAATTTGCGCTGCCCGCGGTGTCGCCTTTATCGTCAACGATTCGGTTGCGCTCGCGAAACGGTTGGGGGCCGACGGAGTGCATCTGGGGCAGAGCGACGGCGATCCGAGGGAGGCGCGCGAGGAACTGGGGCGCGAGGCGCAGATAGGGGTCACCTGCCATGCGAGCAGGCATCTGGCGATGGAGGCGGGGGAAAGAGGCGCGGACTATGTCGCCTTCGGCGCCTTCTTTCCCAGCGACACGAAGCCGAGCATGCACCGGCCCGAGCCCGAACTGATCGCCTGGTGGGCGAAGCTTTGCGAGATTCCCTGCGTGGCGATCGGCGGAATCACCCCGGCAAACTGCGGATTGCTGATAGAGGCCGGGGCCGATTTCCTCGCCGTCAGTGGAGCGGTTTGGAGCGGCGACGAAGTACAAGCGGTTCGCGAATTTGCGGAAATAATCTCAGCGCGGTGAGTTAGTCCGGTGTCAGGGCCCCGCGCCCTCCCGTTTACAAGGACCGACCATGCACAAATTCATTCTCGCAGCCGTTTCCAGCCTCGCTCTATCCGCCTGCGGAATGGAGGGGCAGGAAGAGCAGAATGCCGACACCGAAACTGCATCACGCGCAGATGCGGGTGCCGATTACGGCTACGAGACTTACGCGGATGACAATCTGGCGGACACGATGGCCTCGAGTGATCAAGCCTATATGTCCGACGACAGCCCCACCCCCCGCGACAGCGAGCGGGTGTCGCGAGATGCAAGCGATCTCGGCTCGGGCGCTGTCGAGATTCCCGATGCCGAGGAACGCCCCACCATGCAGGCTCAGGTCATTCTCGACCGCCGGGGGTTCGGCCCTGGCGTGATAGACGGCAAGATGGGCATGAGCACGCAAAACGCCCTGCGCGGTTTTCAGGGGGCGAACGGGCTGGAAGTCACCGGCAAGCTCGACGAGGCGACGAAGGAGGCGCTATCGCAATGGGAGCGCATTCCGGCGACCCGTGTCGTCACCGTTCCGCAGAGCTGGGGCGAGGAAACCTACAAGAAAGTGCCCGATGATCCCGCCGAGCAAGCCAAGATGGAGCGGCTGGGGTACAATTCGCTCGACGAAAGACTTGCGGAGCGATTTCACACTACCGTCGATGTGCTCAAGCGGCTCAATCCGGGGGGCAAGCCAGCGGGGATGCAAGGCGAACCGTCCGGCAGAACCTCAAGCTCTCCGGCAACCGTTTCGCGTTCGACTGCATCGCCCACGCCCAGTGCGTCTGCCACCCGATCGGGGAGCAGCGAACAAAGTGGCTCTCCAGCCGGGACCTTTTTCAAGGCGGGTGAGCAGGTACGCGTACCCAACATCGGTGCGGACCGAATAGCCCCAGGCGCCATCGACAATCGTGACTGGCAGCGAACGCTCGCCTCGCTCGGGGTCGGCAGTGAGCAGCCCACTGTGGATCGCGTGGTCGTGAGCAAGTCGGAAGGCACGCTCAAGGCCTATAGCGGCGAAGAACTGGTCGCCCTGTTCACCGTAACTTCGGGCAGCGAACACGATCCGCTCCCACTCGGTAATTGGAAGATCACCGGGATCGCAAAAAATACGCCGTTCTCTTACGATCCAGAATTGTTCTGGGACGTTCCGGACACCGAAGAAAAGCAGCAGCTTCCGCCCGGCCCGAACGGCCCGGTGGGCGTGGTCTGGATCGATCTGTCCAAGGAGCACTACGGAATTCACGGCACCCCCGAGCCGCAAACGATCGGCCGGACGCAAAGCCATGGTTGCGTTCGTCTGACCAATTGGGACGCCGCGCGGCTGGCCGAAATGGTCTCGCAAAGCACGAAGGTGGAATTCGTGGCGTGATGCGCTAGGACAGCGGGATGGGACC
>JBBSMH010000271.1:0-2898 GCA_038233275.1 Sphingomonadales bacterium
AGCAGATATCGACCCTGATCTTCGCCGAAGAACCACTCCGCAGCGGCAAGGGGCCCGGGATGCGCAATCTTGAACCCTAGCCCTGCTGCGAGCGCCATCTCGGCCGCCGCGATTGCGAGCCCGCCGTCCGAGAGATCGTGCGCCGCCGTGATCAATCCCTCCGCGTGCGCCGCACGCACCAGCTCTCCGGCCGCGCGTTCGGCTGCAAGATCGACCGGCGGCGCATCGCCTTCCTCGCGCTCCCAGAACTCTGCGAGAAGCGCCGAGCAGCCGAGGTGTCCCTCCGTTCGCCCCAGAAGCAGCATGACGTCACCGTTCCCGGGCTCCATGCGTATCAGCGCATCGAGCGACGGCAGAAGTCCGACGGCGCCTATGGTCGGCGTGGGGAGGATGGCCTGACCGTCCGTCTGGTTGTAGAGGCTGACGTTGCCCGACACGATGGGCATGTCGAGCGCCGCGCAGGCTTGGGCGATGCCTTCAATACAGCCGACCAGCTGTCCCATGATCTCCGGACGCTCCGGGTCTCCGAAGTTGAGATTGTCAGTAGCGGCCAACGGTTGCGCTCCGGTGGCGCAGAGGTTGCGGTAAGCCTCCGCAACCGCCTGCATCCCGCCCCTGCGCGGATTGGCGCGGCAGTAGCGCGGGGTCACGTCGGAGGTGAAGGCGAGCGCTTTTTGGGTGCCATGCACCCGCACCACCCCGGCATCCGAACCGGGGGGCAGAGCGGTGTCGGCCATCACCATATGATCGTACTGCGACCAAACCCACGACCGGCTTGCGAAGTTGGGGCTGCCGATGAGCCGAAGCAGTGCCGCCGCCGGCTCGATCTGCGGGATGTCGCCAAGCGCCGGCGGTGCCGGGGTTTCGATCCAGGGCCGGTCATATTGCGGAGCGGAACCCGAGAGCGCCTTGAGCGGCAGGTCCGCCTGCACCGCCCCGTGCAGACGGATCACGAAGCGATCCTCCGCGATGGTCTCGCCGACCACCGCAAAGTCGAGATCCCATTTCTCGAACACCCCCCGCGCGACTGCCTCCCGTTCCGGTCGCAGGACCATCAGCATGCGCTCCTGGCTCTCGGAGAGCATCATCTCGTATGCGGTCATGCCGGTCTCGCGCACGGGCACCTTCTCGAGGTCGAGCTGGATGCCGAGGCTGCCCTTGTCGCCCATCTCGACGGCCGAGCAGGTGAGTCCCGCCGCCCCCATGTCCTGGATTGCGATCACGGCCCCGGTGGCCATCAGCTCCAAGCAGGCTTCCATCAGCCGCTTTTCGGTGAAGGGATCGCCAACCTGTACCGTCGGCCGCTTCGCCTCGATCGTCTCGTCGAACTCGGCGCTCGCCATGGTTGCGCCACCCACCCCGTCCCGGCCGGTCTTGGCACCAAGATAGACCACCGGCATTCCCACGCCGCTGGCTGCGGAGTAAAAGATCTTGTCCGCGTCGGCCAATCCCGCGGCGAAGGCATTGACCAGGCAATTGCCGTTGTAGGCCCGGTGAAAGCGCAGCTCGCCACCGACATTCGGAACGCCGAAGCAGTTGCCGTAGCCGCCGATCCCCGCGACGACACCGTGCACGAGCGCGCGCGTCCGCGGATGATCCGGGGCGCCGAAGCTCAGCGCGTTCATCGCGGCGATGGGCCGCGCGCCCATGGTGAAGACATCGCGCAGGATGCCGCCGATCCCGGTCGCCGCGCCCTGAAATGGCTCGATGTAGGACGGGTGGTTGTGGCTCTCCATCTTGAACACCACCGCCTGACCATCGCCGATGTCGACAACGCCGGCGTTTTCACCCGGCCCGCAGATCACCTGACGCCCGCTCGTGGGCAGCGTGCGAAGCCACTTGCGCGACGACTTGTACGAGCAGTGCTCGTTCCACATCGCAGAGAAAATTCCCAGTTCCGTAAGCGACGGCGTCCGGGCGAGCAGCGCAAGGATCCGTTCATACTCCTCGGAGCTCAACCCATGCGCCGCGATCAGGTCCTCGGTGACTTCCGGCTCCCGAGCCAGGGCTGCATCGGACATCGCTTCCTCCTCGACCCGCTTTGCTCGCCGCTTTTAGACGGAGGTGCGCCTGGACGAAAGGCGGCTTTTTCGCACCCCCGTGCCCGATGCGCCGAAGCCGGAAGGCGAGGCTGTCGGGTTCGTGCGCGCGATCCCTCGCCGGTCCCTCGATGCGCCAGTCCTCGCCGTCGAATCACTGTGCCGTACCGGCGGATGCGGTTGAGCACCAATTCCATCCAAAACGCCTCATTGAAGGGGTTTTCTAATCGCCATGGAGACGTCAAGTGTCGCGCGCATTGAGACGGATCTGCCGGATGCATGGTTGTCTTCGCGGTCGACATTGGTTGCCGCATGATAGGGTTTCCACGGGAGGAGCCTTCAAATGTGGATGACGCACTCGGCTTGGCCAGCGGTGCAATCCCATCAGCGGAATGGCTCTGCCCACGTCCCGGCAGGGATGTCTCGCTCGGTTCAGAGACTGAACGCGATTGGAAAAGCTGTCATCCTGCTGCTCTCACGCTCCGGTCGAAAAATTCGCCTGTCTTCAGCATCGCGTGCATCGTGACGGCCAGTTTGCGCGCCACTGCAACGGCTGCGCGTTTGAAGCCGACCCTCTCCCTGAGTTTGAGCCCCCATGTCCGCAAGCCGCTGTCCGCCGAAGAGCGTGTCAGTATGACTGTCGCTGCTTCATAGAGAAGCCCGCGCACCCGGACGCGGGACTTTCTGGTTCGCCAGCTGACGCAGGTGGCGAATGCGATTCGGGCGCATCTGGGCGAGGTCGGGCCCTCCGGGCCTTGCCTCCCTCACAACCGTCCACTGGACGGTTGTGTCCGGGACGAGCCCGGACCGGTCAGCAAGTGTCGCGCCGAAAGGCGTGCGGCTGGGGAAGATATCGAAG